>JBNMJG010000009.1:0-13012 GCA_050873705.1 Coprococcus sp.
CAGGTTCCTGTTTCCAGTTAATGAAAGCACTCTGGACAGGCATCTGTATATTATATTCCCTGCATATCTTAATACCTTCTTCAGTAGGAAGACAGTCATGTATAATTCCATGTCTGTGATCTTTTCTTGGATAATCATCAAGGGCTGCTTTCAATGCCCGTGCTGCCTGATCAAAAGCCGCATCGCCAATGGCATGAATCTCAATCTGGAGACCGGCACGATTGGCTTTCTTACAGAATTCTGTTACCTGTTCATCACTGTAATACAAAACTCCCTGACTATCACTATTCTCATAAGGTATTCTCAAAGCCGCATCCTGAGAACCGAAACAACCGTCCAGTGCCGTTGCAAAGCAGCCGCCTACCCTTGACAGATGGCGCTTCTGTACCTTCTTCACATCCATTGTCTGGAAAAAGACTCTCAGCTGCATGCCATTTTTCATCCCTCTTCCGAACCATCTCTCCAGATCTACATCCAGATCTCTGACAAATCCTACGCCGCTGACCGTATGAATCATACCGATTCCTTTTGAGGCCATATAGTCAATGGCCTTCTGCATATTTTTCAACAGCTGTGGGACAGAGATGGAATTTGTCACATAATCTGAAATCGCAAAAAAGGCTTCCTGATTCATCTCACCGGTATCCGCATGGCAGCCCCGCAGCCCTGACACTTTATCCTTCACCTGCTCATACAGCTTTGTATTGACCACGCAGGCATGTCCGTCATACTTCACCATAAATACCGGTTTATCAGGGCAGACGCGGTCCAATTCATCCCGGTTGACAAGTCTTCTCTCCTTAACTGAGTACGGGGAGGCTCCAAAACCGATCAGCATCTTCTGATCCGACTTTCCTGCAAAATCAGCCAGCATCTCAAGAATTTCATCATTGCTTACAGCATTCATAACATTCAAACCCGCATGAAATGTTGAAAAACTTGCAAAATGAATATGGCTGTCTGCAAAGGCCGGAACCAACGCTTTCTTTCCCAGCCGCTCATGACGAACAGAAATATATTTTTCAGGCAATTCATCCCCCACATATAAAATTCTGCCGTCGTCTTCCACAAGATAACGCGCCACCCGATTACCGGCATCACACGTAAGAATTGCACCTTCATAAACCTTCATATGAATCCCTCCTGTTCGTATTCATTACTGCCTTTATTTTATCACATTTTTCTTTCTTTTCACAAAGAGAATCTATATAAAGTCGCTGCAGACAGAAAAGATGCCTGATAACTTTCCGTCATCAGACATCCCTTCGAACATTCATATTTAGTTTAGTTATTGTCTCTTATAATCCCATCTGAGCAAGAACGATGAAAAGACCACATGTAATGAATGGGATAAGAATCTGTGTGATCGCGATATCGAAGTAAGCTTCTTTATGTGTCAGCTTGCAGATACCAAGCAGTGTGATCTGGGCACCCTGATGAGGCAGAGTATCCAGTGTACCTGCTGCAATCGCTGCGATACGATGAACATAAGGTAACTTTGCACCAAGAGCAAGATATGTATCTGTCAGAGCATTGAATGCTACACCCATACCACCTGAAGCAGAACCGCAGGCACCGGCACAAACAGCAACTGTGATCATAACGAATACAAGCGGAGACATGGACATGCCTTTTAATGTAGCAACCAAATCTGTAAAGCCCTGTGTATTCTGAACAACACCGCCGAAACCAACAACGATGGCTGTATTCAGAATAGCAACGCCTGAGTCTGCAGCACCTTTATTGAAGACCTTGACCCACTCATTGATACCGCCCTTAACGAATTTGAACATCAGGATGGCTGCCAGTGCAACGCCTGCAAATACGGATGGCACAACGTTCCATTTCACAATATTAAATAACACAAGGATCAGAATGATCGGCAGGAAAGCAATGCCCCAGTGCGGCAGGTCCTCACGGCCTTCTGTATTCAAATCTTCTGCTGAAAGCTGTGTTTTTAATCTAGGATCATCAAAATAGTAACCTTTCTTTGTGAACTTGCGGGCACGATATTCAAGCCATACAAAGATTAAAATAAATTCGATAATGGACACGATCAAGGATGGAACAAATGCAGCCGTAGACGGTGTACCAAGACTATTCATGGCAATAACGTTCTGAATAGAAGGAGATCCCGGTGCTGTCATGGACCATGTCCAGCATCCTGCTGAAATTGCTGCTGGGATCAGTCGTCTTGTCAGATTGGACTCTTTGAAAAGGTTCAAAGCAATCGGATAAATAACGAAGAATACAACGAAACCACTGACACCGCCAAATGTCAGGATACCGGTGATAATCATGATGATCGGAGCAACAAACTTACCGTGGCATAAGCCGCCGATAAAACGTGCAATGGATTCAGCAGCACCGGTAAACTGGTAAACCGCACCAAACAATGCACCTACAAAGAATGTCAGAAAATAACTGGATACATAATTTGCAGCCGCCGGCATGAACATGTTCTGCAGACCTTCCATAATCGGAATACCGGAACAGATCAATACGAAAATCGTAACCAACGGTGCAAGAATCAATGCGCTCAGCTGCTTAAACGCCAGCAGCGCAAAGAGAATAATGGCAATCAATAACACAAGTATACCAAAATTCATAATAGCAATCCCCCTTTTTATTTACCTGATCTCATTCTGCATCTGCCTGCCCTTCATCTGCAGAATAAGCTGTAATTGCCCGATGCTTTGTCATCAAGTTTTTGGCAATTACAATAATTTATATACTAATTATTAAGCAAATAGTATGCCAACTTTTTAACATGCCGTAAAATAGGGATTCTTTTTTGTTTTCAGTCCAATTCGGTCGGAATAATTGTGTTATTTTTTCTAATTATGTAGAATTTATGACACATATTTTGTATTATTGTTCTTATGATTTGCTCCTTTATTCGACTCTGTCACGATACACGCTGTTGTTTTACTTTTCTCAGCTGCTTTCTTCTGACAATTATATAACAAAGAATATGCACACCACCGGTAATAATCCAGGTAATCGGGTAAGAAATATACAGCATCCAAAGACTTCTGTGAATCTGAAACGCAGTAAAAATCCATACGATTCTGAGGCCGCAGGCACCGATCAATGAAACAATCATCGGAAGCAGAGAATAGCCGACGCCTCTGAGCGCACCTACCATCGTATCCATAATGCCGCACAAAAAATAAGTTGTGCAGATGACTGCCATACGGTCTTTGCCAAATTGGATCACATTCGTATCAGAAGAATAAATAGACAGAAGCGTATCTCCCGCCAGCCATGCACCTACACCAAAAACAAGTCCCACAGATATAACCAGTCCCTGACATATAAATAAAACTTTATGTATCCTTTTTTCCTCACCGGCACCGTAATTCTGGCTGGTGAAACTCATGGCCGTCTGCTGAAAAGTATTCATGGATATGTAAATGAAATTTTCAATATTCATCGATGCCGTATTGCCTGCCATGGCAGTTGAACCAAAGGAATTGATAGAGGATTGGATCAGCACATTCGACAATGAAAAAACAACACCCTGCATCCCCGCAGGCAGACCGATCTGCATGATCTGACGCAGTTTGCTTTTTTTAATTCCTAATTGATGAAGATCCAGATGGCAGCATCCCTGACTTCTGATCAGGCACCTGAGGATCAGTGCTGCTGAAATATACTCCGCAATAACTGTTGCCAGACCGACGCCGGCCACTCCCAGATGACATACAATAACAAAAACAGGTTAAAGCAGACATTGATCACACCTGCCGTTACCAGATAAAACAGCGGCCGTTTTGTATCTCCCACCGCACGCAGGATTGAACTGCCGAAATTGTACAGCAAGGTTGCCGGCATGGCCAGGAAATAGATTTTCAGATACAGGCTGGACTGATCCAGCACGTCCTCAGGCGATCCCATCCAGGTCAAAAGTGTCCGTGTGACTGTGACACCCAGAATCAACAGGAAAATACCGCTGATCACGCTCAGCGTAATGGCTGTATGAACCGTTTCATTCACTTCATCATCTCTTCCGGCACCGTGAAAACGTGCCACAAGCACATTGGCCCCCACAGAAAAACCAATAAAAAGGTTAATCAGCAAATTGATCAGAGAACTGGTGGATCCCACCGCGGCCAGAGCTGTACTGCCGACAAAACGGCCGACAACAATAATATCCGCTGCATTAAACAACAGCTGTAAAATACCGGACAACATCAGCGGAATTGAAAATCGGATAATCTTTCCAAACAGCGGTCCGTGACACATATCAATTTCATAAGACTGACTCATTTATTCACACCCCTTCTTCTTATTCGTATCAAGCTTCATTTGAACTTCAGTTTTCTTCAGCCCAATGCAGTTTTTATTTTTTGCGTACAAAAAGCAGCCCAAATGCTGAGCTGCTCTAGTATTATAGACCTGCCATCTGTGAATTTCAAGATATCTGGTTTGTATTTTATTTGAAACCTATTGACATTTCACCTTAAAATATTATAATTCTAATTGTTTGAATTATAATATTTCGAATCGATACTTTTATGACTAAAGGCTATTGATCTCCCTATTTTTTATGATTCTCTCAAATTTATTGCACGAAAGGATGATCCTATGTCAACTTTTTCTTTTCATTATCTTGCCATGGCCATTCACTCCACGCTTCAGAAGAATTTTATGGAGCAGGTCAAGCCTTCCGGCCTGACATCCGGACAGCCCAAAGTTCTGGATTACCTAAGGGAGCATAATGGTGCCAATCAGAAGGAAATCGCCGCTGCCTGCCATATCGAACCCGGCTCTCTCACCTCTGTCCTTAACCGCATGGAAGAAAGCGGTCTGATCGAACGCCGGATGCTGGATGGCAACCGAAGAACTTTTTATATTTTCATGACAGAGAAGGGCACCAAGTTAAAAGATATTGTTGAAGAGAATTTCATTTCTATTGAGAAAAAAGCCTTCAAAAATATCAGCTCAGAAGAGCAGACTGCTTTTATGGAAACATTTGAAAAAATATATCACAATCTAACCAATAAAGGAGACATCACAAATGAATAAGTTTAAGCGCTATGTTATCTTTCTCGTCGGATTATTCGTCAACTCTCTTGGCGTCAGTCTGATCACTAAAGCCAATCTCGGCACATCCCCGATTTCTTCTATTCCATATGTACTAAGTTTGAATTTTCCGTTGACTTTAGGTAATTTTACAATTATTTTCAGTATCCTGCTGATTATTCTGCAGTTATTTATTCTCCGAAGAAATTTTAAGGCTGAACATCTGCTGCAGATTCCTATTTCTATCCTTTTTGGCTACTTTATTGATCTGACCATGCTGCTGTTTGCTTTTGTCAATCCAACAACCTATATCAGTAAAATCATTTATCTTCTCATTGGCTGTGTGATTCTCGGTTTTGGTGTCTATATGGAAGTATTGGCAGATGTAGCAATGCTGCCCGGTGAATCCTTTGTCCGTGCTATCGTCCAGACATGGAACTGGGAATTCGGCAGCACAAAAGTCTGCTTTGATGTTTCCATGGCGGTGATTGCTGCTGTGCTTTCATTTATCCTGGCTCATCGTCTGGACGGTGTCCGTGAAGGAACAGTTATCGCCGCACTTTTAGTTGGTTTTCTTGCCAGACAGTTCGGCCGTGCCCTGGCTTTTGTGAAACCGATGTTATTTCCGGAAGATGATGCAGCAGATACCGTCAAAAATAAAAAAGCTGCTGAAACTGCTGAAAATTCTGAATATGCCTCCATTATTACTATCGGCAGACAGTATGGCAGCGGCGGCAGTGAACTCGGACGAATCCTGGCCGACAAATTAGGTTATGCTTTTTATGATAAAGAAATTATTGAAATGACCGCCGGAACCACCGGTTTCTCTTCCAATTATGTAGGCGAACATCAGGAGTCCCTGACTAACAGCCTGCTTTACGATTTGGTCAACCATATGTATACATTTCCGGAAACCGAATCACCAAAGGACAAGATTTTTGACGCCCAATCCAAAGTGATTCAGGAAATCGCAGCTAAAGGCCATTGCGTCATTGTAGGACGCTGTGCCGACCAGATTCTGAAAGGCCGCACGGATTGCCTGAATGTTTTCCTTCATGCACCATTGCCAAACAGGATTAAACGTGTCATGGGCAAGAAAAATCTAACAGAAAAAGAAGCCAAAAATCTGATTCTCAAGGAGGAACGCCGCAGAGCAGATAATTATCATTATTATACAAGACAGATTTGGGGGGCTTCTGCCAACTATCATCTGTCTCTGGATACAGCTCTGGGTTATGACTACGTGATGGACGTCATTTTGGAGTCAGCCAAAAGAATTAAATAGTCAATCCCCTTGTCACTATCATAGAAAAACTGTATAATAAGCTCAAAACTTTACAAGCATCGTCTTTTCGGACGATGCTTGCTTTCATTCAATAAAAGTAAAGGAGTTCCGAACAAATGAAAGAATTGCACTGGGCGGTACTTGGAACCGGCGTCATTGCCAATGAGATGGCACAGGCCCTGCACAATATGGGACGTACATTGTACGGTATCTGCAACCGCACTTATGATAAGGCCGTATCTTTTGCAGAAAAATATCATGTAGAGAAAATTTATGCCTCTTATGAGGAAATGTATGCAGATTCCTCCGTGGATGTCATCTATATTACAACACCACACAATACCCACTATGAATTTATCCGGCAATCCCTGCTTCACGGCAAACATGTGCTGGCAGAAAAATCTATCACCCTTAACAGCCATGAATTGAATGCACTGAAGACATTAGCCAAAGAAAAAGGGCTTGTTCTTGCTGAAGCTATGACCATCTGGCACATGCCTCTTTATAAAAAGCTCTGGCAGATCGTCAAAAGCGGTCAAATCGGCCGTCCTCAGATGATCACCATGAATTTCGGAAGCTTCAAAGACTACGATATGAGCAATCGTTTCTTCAACATGTCTCTGGCCGGCGGTGCCATGCTGGATATCGGTGTGTATGCTCTGAGTATTGTCAGAAGTTTTATGGATGAAACGCCGGATCAGATTCTCAGCCAGATGAAGCCGGCACCCACTGGCTGTGATGAGCAGGCCACAATTTTGCTGATGAATCCATCAGGTCAGATGGCGACTGTTGCCCTTTCTATGCATTCCAAACAGCCGAAACGTGCCATGATCAGCTGCGAAAAAGCATATATTGAGATCATGGAATACCCAAGAGCGGATCGGGCTGTCATCGTTGATGCAGAAACCGGAGAACAAAGGGTTATTGAAGCCGGAACAACCGCCTCTGCACTTCAGTATGAACTGGAAGATATGGAGACAGCCATTCTGACAGGCGATACCTCCGTTATGAAACTTCAGGAATCTTCTGATGTCATGGAGATTATGACCAGACTCCGTACGGATTGGGGCTTATTTTATCCGGAAGAAGAATAGAACACAACCATTCAATAAGGACATTTTTCCCCGGATATGCTATAATAAAAGTTACGATTATAGTACCTCTGCGCAGATGAAAGGAGATTTTTCATGGCAATTACACGAATGACCGTTATCAAGGCCTCTTCCGATGCCGATTATCGAAAAGGTCAGGATATATTTCTTATTGATAAACGCATCAAAAATTTCGAAACGGATATGAATACACTGACAGATACCCCAATGATCACCGCCACAGTGCTTGATGCCGACGGCAGTGAACACGAGACGCAGGTATCTATTGACGAAGATGAAAGCCAGATTATCGGCAGTTTATGTTCCTGCTCTGATTTCTATCAGTCACAGGGACTCTGTTGTCACTGCGTAGCAATTCTTTTAAAATATATCTCCAGACGCCATCTCCAGGCAAGTTTTCCTGCCAGAAATCAAAACCGTCTCGGCCAGATGCTGATTGAATCCTACATTCAGCAATCCACAGGGAATCCTTATTCTGCAGAAACCCTGGAGAACAGAGGTATGATCGAACTTGAACCAAGCCTTCACAAGCAATACAATAAATTATCCGTCGATTTCAAAATCGGCACATCCAAAAAATACGTTGTCAAAGATCTGCTGGAATTTGCCAGACTTGTCCGTGAACACGAATTATTTCAATATGGCAAGAATCTGAAGTTCTTCCATGAACCGGAAGCCTTTACCGCCGACAGCCGAGAGCTTTTGAATTTTATTATGCAGAGAGTTGAAGAATATGAATACCACTTTCATTATGTCCAAGACAGTACTTATCGTTTCCAGACAATGAAAGCACTGCGTTTTCTGCCCCTGTCACCAACCGCTATTGATACATTTTTGAACCTGATGCTTGGACATTCCCTTCAATTCCAGCTTGATGACCGCACACAGACCCTTCATGTGATCGACGGTGATCCGTCACTGTCCCTTGAGCTCAGATCAGATGGTAATGACAGTTACCGCCTGACAATTGAAAATTGTCTGATCATAGCCGGCGCCCGGACTTTCTGGATTTTAAAAGATAAAAAACTTTATAAATGTTCAGAGACCTTCAAAAGAGATATGCAGCCTTACCTGACAGAATTGAATCGCCAGAAAGTACGTGAGATTACATTGTCAGAGAAGCAGCTTCGGCCTTTTTACGGCAGTGTCTTGAAACATCTGGAAGCACATACGGATTTTCATTCCGAAGGCATCGACCTTAGCAGCTACGAACCGCCGGAAGCCCATTTCAGCATCTATCTTGATAATCCGGCTGAAAATATCATCAGCTGTACGGCTTATGCACGCTATAATGATGAAACTTTTTCCCTGGCCACACCGATTTCCTGTGAAGATGGTTTCCGTGATGCCGCCATGGAAAATAAAATACTGACAGCTATTCAGACTTATTTTCATCCTGTTCTTCCATCTGAATCCGAAGATCAGGAAAACCCCGTCATTGACGGTGATTTTGTTATCAGCCATGATGATCAGTCTGCTTTTCTTTTTCTTGAACAGGGACTGCCGCATTTTTATGAGCTGGCCGAGGTTTTCATTTCCTCCAATATGAAACGGATCCGCATTCTGTCTGCACCAAAGACTGCCGTTGGCGTATCCGTATCCAATGGTCTTCTTGAAGTAGATATTCAATCTGACAGTCTGCCTTATGATGAACTGGCCGGCATACTGAACAGCTACAGACGCCGCCAAAAATACTATAAGTTAAAATCCGGAGAATGTCTTAAGCTTGAGAATAATTCTCTCAGCGTTCTATCTGAATTGGCTGACGGACTTCGTCTTTCTGAAAAAGATATCAAAGACGGTAAAATTTCTGTTCCTTTATACCGGGCTTCTTATATCGATTCTGTACTGACAAGTCACAACAGCGATATACAATCTCATCGGGACCGTTATTTCAAATCTCTGATCCGAGATATGAAATCCGTGGCTGACAGCGACTATGAAGTTCCGGATGATGTAAAACCTATTCTGCGTGATTACCAGAAAACCGGTTACCGCTGGCTCTGCACCATCGCTCAGCTGGGCTTCGGCGGTATCCTTGCCGATGATATGGGTCTTGGCAGGACACTCCAGATCATCACTCTTTTGGAACATGCCCGCTTAGAAGCCCTTGCAGTCCAGGCACATCCTGTCAGTCTGATCATCTGCCCTTCTTCACTTGTTTATAACTGGGATAGTGAAATTGAGCATTTTGCACCGGAATTGAAAACCCTTTTGATTACCGGTACCGCCCAGGAACGACAGGAACTATTGACACACTCTGCTGATTACGATGTACTGATCACGTCCTATGATATGTTGAAACGGGATATTGCCTGCTACGACAAGCTCCATTTCCGTTATCAGATTATTGATGAAGCTCAGTATATCAAAAATCACCGCACACAGGCTGCCCGTTCTGTCTGCAGCATCCATTCTGATACCCGCTTTGCCCTGACAGGCACACCGATTGAGAATCGCCTCAGTGAGCTGTGGAGTATTTTTGAATACCTGATGCCGGGCTTTTTGTATCCTTATACGTATTTTCGTTCGGAACTGGAACAGCCAATCGTTGAAAACAAAGATATGATTGCTGCCACAAGGCTTCAGCAGCTTGTCCGTCCTTTTATTATGCGAAGACTGAAAACCGATGTCTTAAAAGAGCTGCCGGATAAACTGGAACACGCTGTCTATGCCCAGATGACAGATGAACAGCATAAATTGTATAACGCTAACGCTTTGAAGCTTCAGAAGGATCTTGAAAAACAGAGCGACAGCATGTTTAAGACAAGCAAAATCCAGATTCTGTCTGAACTGACCAAGCTCCGCCAGCTTTGCTGTGATCCCGCTCTGATCTACCAGAATTACCACGGCGGATCTGCCAAACTGGATACTTGTATCCAGCTGATTCAAAATGCCATGGCAGGCGGACATAAAATTCTGCTGTTCTCCCAGTTTACATCCATGCTGGATATCATTGAACGGCGTCTGAAGGCAGAACGCATTCTGTATTACCGTTTAGACGGCAGCACTAAGAGTGAACAGCGTACACGCCTTGTCAGCGCTTTCAATGAAAACAAAGTTCCTGTATTCCTGATTTCCCTGAAAGCAGGGGGTACCGGTCTCAATCTTACCGGAGCCGACATCGTCATTCACTATGATCCATGGTGGAATGCCGCTGCCCAGAATCAGGCAACTGACCGTGCACACCGTATCGGGCAGAAACACACCGTCACTGTTTATAAACTGATTGCACGGCACACCATTGAAGAAAAAATACTGGAACTTCAGGAAAACAAAAAAGCACTGTCAGACCAGATACTCTCAGAAGAAGGCGTCACAGCCAGCCATCTAACGAAAGAAGATCTACTGCAGATTCTCCAAAATTAAAAAATGAAAAAACCCCGAGTTTTTAGTCACCTGATTTCACATAACGGTCTGCAAACAGGCTCATCGCCAAACGTTTTCAGACCGTTATGTGAAATCAGGTTCCTCAAAAACTCAGGGTTTTTCTTATTTTGATTTATATGGAGTATTGCAGCAGTATTACGTTTAAATTTATAGAAATACTTAATACTTCACGACTAATCCTAAAAATCGAAGATTTTTACCTTACCTATCTCGTTCCAGGAATTTCTTGACGTAAATGCCGGTATAGGAGTTCGGGTTCTCTGCGATTTCTTCTGGTGTACCGCAGGCGACGATCGTACCGCCTCTGGCACCGCCTTCCGGTCCGACATCAATGATATAGTCTGCGGTTTTGATGACGTCCAGGTTATGCTCGATAACAACAACAGTGTTGCCGCCCTCTGCCAGTCTTCTGAGGATTTCTGTCAATTTATGGACATCTGCAAAATGAAGTCCTGTGGTTGGCTCATCAAGTATATAGATAGTACGGCCTGTACTGCGTTTACTGAGTTCTGTAGCCAGTTTGATTCGCTGTGCTTCACCGCCGGATAATGTGGTGGATGGCTGTCCAAGCTTGATATAAGAAAGTCCCACATCGTTCAGTGTCTCCAGCTTTCTGCGGATCGACGGCACATTCTCAAAGAACTTGACTGCTTCCTCGACGGTCATATCCAGTACTTCATAGATGTTCTTGCCTTTATACTTCACTTCCAGTGTCTCTCTGTTGTACCGCTTGCCATGGCATACTTCACAAGGGACATAAATATCTGCCAGGAAATGCATCTCTATCTTGATGATACCATCACCGGCACAGGCCTCGCAGCGTCCGCCTTTGACGTTGAAACTGAAACGCCCCTTCTTGTAGCCTCTCTCCTTGGCATCCACTGATGAGGCAAAGAGATCACGAATCAGATCAAATACCCCCGTATAGGTTGCCGGATTGGAACGCGGTGTACGGCCAATCGGAGACTGATCGATGTTGATGACTTTGTCCAGCTGTTCCAGTCCAAGGATATCATCATGCTTACCCGGATGAATGGTTCTTGCATGATTCAAATCTCTTGCCAGACGTTTATAAAGGATCTCATTGACAATGGAACTCTTGCCTGAACCGGATACGCCTGTCACACAGGTCATCACCCCCAAAGGAATATCTACATTGATATGCTTCAGATTATTCTCCGCCGCACCGATAATGTGCAGAAAACCTGTTGGCTGCCGTCTCTCCTCCGGTACCGGAATTTTGATCCTGCCGCTCAAGTAAGCTCCTGTTACTGAATTCTCGCACTTCATAATATCCTGAGCTGTACCTTCAGCTACCAGATATCCTCCATGCTCACCAGCTCCCGGACCGATATCCACAATCCAGTCTGCTTCCAGCATGGTATCCTCGTCATGTTCCACTACGATCAATGTATTACCCAAATCTCTCAAATTCTTCAGGGTTTTCAAAAGCTTATCATTGTCTCTCTGATGCAGGCCGATACTCGGTTCATCCAGAATATAAGCCACCCCCACAAGTCCTGAGCCAATCTGAGTAGCCAAACGAATACGCTGGGCTTCACCACCAGACAGTGTCGCTGTCGCTCTTGAAAGCATCAGATAATCAAGGCCCACATCAATCAGGAATCCCAGTCTTGCACGGATTTCCTTAATAACCTGGTCACCGATCAAATGCTGCTGTGTTGTCAATTCCAGATGATTCATAAATGCATTCAGATCTGTAATGGACATCTCTGTCAGTTCACTGATATTCCTGCCTCCGATAGTTACCGCCAGAGATTCTTTCTTCAGACGTCTGCCGCCGCACTCCTTACATGGGGTAATGGTCATAAAATTCTCATATTCCTGCTTTGTCAGCTCTGAACCGGTCTCCCTGTACCGGCGCTCCACATTCTTAATCAGGCCTTCGAAAGCGACATCATAAACACCCTCACCGCGCTGTCCGCGATAATGAACACGAACTTCACGACCACCGGTACCATGAAGAATCACATCCTTAATCTCCTGCGGATAGTCTCTAAATGGTGTATCCAGATCAAAATGATAGGCCTCTGCCAGCGCCACAAGAATTGCATGGGTAAAACTGGAAGCATCTGCCGCAGACTGCCATCCCATTACTGCAATGGCCCCCTGGGAAATGCTCAGGGAAGTATCCGGTATCATCAGTTCCGGTGAAAACTCCATCTTATAACCTAAA
>JBNMJG010000010.1:0-12305 GCA_050873705.1 Coprococcus sp.
ATAATTGTATCAATACCTTTTTCCGCTGCAAATGCCAGTAAATTCTGGAACAGGTATTTTTTGCAGAGGTAACATCTGTTTTCCGGATTGTTGAGCATTTCCTCATTATCCAGCTCATTGACATAAATCACATGATGGATGGCTCCCGCCTCTTTGGCAACTCTCTGGGCCTGAGGCAGATCCGCCTTCGGATGAAGCTTTGTTTCAAATGTTACTGCATACACATTTTTACCATTGGCCACTGCTGCCTCACAGGCTGCTCTTAAGATAACCGAACTGTCCACGCCGCCTGAAAAAGCGACACACAGATCTTTATCTCCCAATTCTTTCATATAATTCACTAAACGTGTTCTGATTTCCATGTCTGATTCCTCTCTTTTATGTCTCTCATTCGATGCCTATTAGACATTTTCATTGAATACTTATATAACTATTCAAACTTCTCCTTGCTTTGCCGCCCCTTATTCACCGATTTCTGCCTCGCAGGCTGCCTGATATACAACTTTGAAGGGCACACCGGCTGCTTCACAGAGCTTTTTAACACTTTCATACTCTGGATAACGATAAACTGACCCATTCCTTTCACAGATCTTTAATTCTACTTCACCATAAGCTGTCTTTGCCTTTGCCTCATGGCGTTTTAAAATGGTACGTTCAACCTTGTATCTGCGGATACCGATGGTTGTAGTCTCATTAAAAATAATCTCTTCCATTTCTGAAATCTGACTGCGGTCACATAATACATGCAGCATATAAGCCGGACGATTTTTCTTCATATAAATCGGTGCATAGCACACATCTCTTGCACCGGCTGCAAGAAGACGATCCATTGTATAGCCAAGGACCTCTCCTGAGCAATCATCAATATTGCTCTCCAATTTCCAGATATCCTCTTCGCTGCCTGTCTGATCCTGATCTTTTGTCTCAAGAAGCATTGCTCTTAAAACATTGGCTTTAGGAAAATCTTTCTTTCCGGCACCAAGACCGATTTTCAGCAACTGATAGTCTTCCGGCAGATGATCCTGTGTACGAAGTGCTGCTGCAATGGCTGCACCTGTCGGTGTTACCATCTCACCCTGAGCATCTGTAATCTTCATCGGCAGATGATTGGCTGCCACAATATTTGCTGTGGCCGGCACAGGGACAGGCATCATACCATGTTGGCAATGTACATGTCCGGAACCTTCATATAATTCAGATACAACAATGTCATCTACGCCAAGATTATCCACGCAGACTGCTACACTGATAATATCCACAATAGAATCAATAGCGCCTACTTCATGGAAATGCACTTCTTCAATCGGAAGGCCATGGGCTTTTGATTCAGCTTCAGCAACGATCATAAACATCTTCTTGGCCAATTCTTTGACATGTTCATTCTCCAGTCTGTCAATCACAGCAAATACATCATGGATATTCCTATGCACATGCGCATGATGATGGCCGTGGTCGTGGTCATGATGATGGTGCTCATGGCCATGATCTTCGTCATGATGATGCACATGCTCATGGCAATGATCTTCATCATGGTGATGGTGCTCATGATTATGGTCGTGATCTTCGTCATGATGATAATGTTCATGATCATGGCAATGATCTTCATCATGATGATGTTCGTGATCATGGTCTTCGTCGTAATGGTGATGCATATGCCCCTCATCATACTCCGGCTGATCCGGAATCAGCACATCAAAATCACAGGCATCAATGCCGCATTTGCTGCTTCTGCCGATTTTTACTTCATATCCATCCACATGCAGTGAATCCAGTGACTGTTTTAAAACCTCAGGATCTGCCCCCAGATCTAATAATGCACCAACTGTCATATCCCCGCTGATACCGGAAAAACATTCCAGATATAATACTTTTTTGCTCATTCTTCTATCCCCTTTTATTGAATCATTTATGTATAGTTTTTATTATCCAAACCAAATAATTATCCCCGGATACTTATTCGGGCTTATACGCTTTGACTGCCAGACGGTTGATCTGTGTGCTGATATAGCCTGCACCGTAACCATTGTCAATGTTGACAACCGTAATACCATTGGAACAGGAATTCAGCATGGTCAAAAGTGCAGACAATCCGCCGAAGTTCGCACCATAGCCGATGGATGTCGGAACGGCAATAACCGGCACCTCAACCAATCCCGCCAGAACACCGCCGAGAGCCCCTTCCATACCTGCTACCGCAATAATACAGTTCGCTTTGCGAATTTCTTCCAGTTTCGCAAAAAGGCGATGAATACCTGCAACACCCACATCATAGAATCTGTCAACATTTGTTCCGAAGTATTCCGCCACCTGTGCTGCCTCTTCGGCCACAGCGATATCTGCCGTACCCGCTGTACATACTGCAACACGGCCGATTTTCTCTTTCCCCGGTTTCTCAATTTTCAAAATCCTTGAAAGCGGATCATAAGTCACTTCCGGAATCACTGCCTTGACCAGTTCATACTGATGCTGTGAAGCACGTGTACCAAGTACCTCTGTATCCGTCTTATAAAAGGTCTCGTAAATCTTCAGCAGATGTTCGTCAGATTTGCCGCTGCAGAAGACAACTTCTCCGAAACCTGACCGGATCTGGCGATGATGATCCAGCTTTGCAAACCCAAGATCTTCATATGGCAGCTGTTTCAGCTCTTTTGCTGCCTCTTCCAGTGAAACCCTGTCATTTTTCACATCTTCCAGTAGTTTTAAAACATCCATTTTTTCTCTCCCATGCCCAGACAAAGGCCACGAAAACGCACGAGCTCAAACCATAGTTCACATATATGGTTATACACCCTCAAACGCCTTCGTGGCCTTTTATTTATTTTGTATATTGTTTCTTTTCATTCAATGTCGGCTTCGTACCGAACTTTTCCCAGTTATTTTATCATATCCGAAAATAAGCGTCAATTGCAATTCCTACTGTGGTTATATGTTTTTAGACTGATGTTATGTCGTTATTATTTAACAGTTACAGATGAACCTTTTGGATCGTATCCGCTGAGAATAACTTTACCGTTCACTTTGCAGTAAGCTCTGCATGTATAAGTATAGGTGTTGCCTGGTCTTACTGTAGTATCTCTAAATAATGTTGTTTCAGCCTTTTCATATAATGTACCGGTAAATACCGGACAATCATCTATTTTTTCCCATTTTCCGTTATTGATCTTTCGGTAAACATAAAAACCATCTACACCTTCAACATTCTTAGCGCTAGTCAGAACGGCATAATCCATCTGACCATGATGGATCTCACTCTTCTCTGAATAAGCCTGTGCACTCAACATCTTCGGTGTATCAATCCAATACACGCCTGTCTTGTTGTAATCACTCAAAGATGTCTGGCCATCTGCCTGACAGTATGCACGAACAGTATAAATATAAACTTTGCTGCTCTTTGCCGTCTTGTCAATGCAAGATGTTTTCTGACCATCTTTTACCTGTGCGATACGATTCCAGGAGCCGCCGACTTCTTTGCGGTATACAAGGTAGCCGTCTGCACCATCCACAGCTATCCATCCGACTGTAATCTTATTATAACCGGATGCCGAAATATTCTTCAGCTTCGGAACACCTAATTTAACATTGACTGAAACACCTTTGTGATCATAATCACTGTAGGATCTGTCCTGACCGGATACTGCTGCAGCCTTCACAGTATAAGTATTCTTTCGTCCTCCCTGTGCAGTCTTATCGGTGTAGCTGACATCCTTCGTTGTACCTATCAGCTTAAAGGAACCTTTTGCATCTGTTTTGCGGTAAACTCTGTATTCAGAAGCTCCGGCTGCCGCTTTCCAGCTAACTTTTGCACTGCCATCCTTATTCGCTGAAACTGTACTCAAAACAGGTGTATCAGGAACTGTCTGAATCTGTATACCCTGGGCATTATAAATACTGGCAAGTTCTTTGCCATTGACTCTTTTATAAGCACGAACCGTATAAGTATACTTTTTGCCGCATACAAGAGAATTCAGCTGGTAAGATGTTCCTGTCACCTTTGCTGTATTTTTCCACTTTCCGCTGGCATCGTCCTTGACATAAACGCGATAAAAATCTGCATCCCCTGCTGCATTCCATGTAAGCACCGCGCGATTATAACCATTTAATTGGCTGTTCATAACCGGTGCTGCTGGTGCTGCCGTGCACCCAACACCGTTTCTATCATATTGACTGAGATATCTGATCCCCTCAAAAGTCTGTATTGCCCGAACCGTATAAATGTACTTCTGTCCATTCTCAACAGTTGTATCTACATATGAAGTATCTGTCACATCCGCCAGTACTGCCCACTTGGAATTCGCCGTCTTCCTGTAAATACGATATCCTTCCACTTCCAACAGTGAAAATGACTGCCACTGAATTTGTACCCTGTCAAAACCAATGCTGGAAGCATTTTGTAATACAACCGCTGTATTCAGGTAATCATCCAGTTCAACATCTACAGGATCCTCTGTCTGCTCCTCTGTCTCGCTTTCAGTCTGTGATTCAGTTTCTGTCTGCGACTCAGTTTCTGTCTGTGACTCGGACTCGGGTTCTGTTTCTGTTTCAGTCTGTGATTCAATTTCTTGCTCTGTGTCTGCCTGTAATTCTGCTGTCCAAGTCTCTGATGCAAACTCTGTTCCTGTGCTCTGCGCATTCACATCCGCCAGTACCGGCATTGTCAGTGATACAGCAACCACAAGACTTATCAACCATTTCCCCATTTTCTTCATACGCAATACCCCTTTTTTGTTCAATACATTCCAGATATCTCATATCTGCTGTTAATTTGCGCCTGTAATAAATGCATCGTAGATGACTTTAATAGCATCTTCAAAATACTTTTCCTTCACACCAATGATAATATTCAACTCGCTGGAACCCTGATCGATCATCTTGATATTGATATTGGCCTTGGCCAATGCATCAAATACCTTGCTTGCTACACCTCGTGTATCTCTCATGCCGCGGCCCACAACTGCGATCAGTGCAAGACCAGATTCAAGATCAAGGAGATCCGGATGAACGGCGCGATGAATACCTGAGATCACCTGCTGTTCTTTGTGTTCAAACTCGGACTGATGAACGAACACAGTCATTGTATCAACTCCTGAAGGCATATGTTCGAAAGAAAGATTATTGTCCTCAAATACCTGCAGTACTTTTCTCCCAAATCCGATCTCAGAGTTCATCATATCTTTCTCAATGTTAATAGAAGCAAAGCCTTTCTTGCCTGCGATACCTGTAATTGTGTGTTTCGGCTTACGGCATGTGCTCTCTACGATCCATGTACCCTGATCATCCGGTTTGTTTGTATTGCGGATATTGATCGGAATACCCTCTTTACGTACAGGGAAAATAGCGTCTTCATGCAGAACGGATGCTCCCATGTAAGAAAGTTCACGCAGTTCCTTGTATGTAATTGCTTCAATAACTTCCGGATTCTTGATGATCCTAGGATCTGCCACAAGGAAACCTGAAACATCTGTCCAGTTTTCATAAACATCCGCATGCACTGCCTTTGCCACGATGGAACCTGTGATGTCAGAACCGCCTCTTGAGAAAGTTGTCACAACGCCGTCATCCTGTGCACCATAGAAACCTGGAATAACCGCGTATTCCACATCCTTCAGTCTTGATGAAAGGATGAGATCTGTCTTCTCTGACTGGAAATTGCCGGCATCATCAAAACGGATCACCGTTGCTGCATCCACAAATTCGAAACCAAGATAATTGGCCAATACAATACCATTCAGATACTCTCCTCTGGATGCTGCATAATTTCTTCCGGCTTTCAGTCGGAACTGTTCGTGGATTGTCTCAAACTCTTTTTCCAGAGACAGATCCAATCCAAGGCCTTCAATAATCTCTTCATAACGTGCTTTGATATCTGCCAGTGCACCGTCAAAATCCTTGCCGGCTTCTGCCAGATCATAGCAGCCATATAACATATCTGTTACCTTTGTATCTCCATCAAAACGCTTGCCCGGTGCAGAAGGAACAACAAATCTTCTGTGCGGATCCGCGTGAATAATATCTGCGACTTTTTTAAACTGTTCGGCACTTGCAAGTGAGCTGCCGCCAAATTTTACAACGATTTTCATGATTCTATCCTCCGATTAATTCGAAATATTTCCTAATTACATAAAATACACTATTTTTGTCGATAATCAAGTGTTTTTTCCAACTTTTATGCTTTTTCCTTTTATTTTTGTAGATACATGTGCTATTATAAACCTTATTGCAATACTTTACCACAACAAATTACATGAGGTGAAAAATAAAATGAATTCAAAAAAAATGCGCAGCAATCTTATGCTTTTACTAACCGCCTTTATCTGGGGCGTTGCCTTTGTCGCCCAGAGTGTCGGCATGGATTATGTCGGTCCCTTTACCTTTAACTCCGTCCGAAACTTTATCGGTGCCTTTGTCCTGCTTCTCTTTATTCCTGTGATCGACAAGGCCAATCGGACATCTGCTGCCGATCCCGCATCTGAATCAACTTCAGACAGTCCATCCTCCGACAGGCGGACATTGATCATCGGCGGAATCCTCTGCGGTATCTGTCTTGCAGTTGCCAGCTCTTTCCAGCAGATCGGCATCGCCTATACTTCCGTAGGAAAAGCCGGATTCATCACTGCTATGTACATTGTCATCGTCCCGATCCTCGGACTGTTTCTCGGCAAAAAAGTCCGTGCTCTGGCCTGGATCAGTGTCGGCCTTTCCGTTGCAGGATTATATCTTTTATGTATGACAGGCAGTATCGCACTGAATAAAGGCGATGTGCTGGAATTAATCTGCGCTTTTTGTTTTTCATTCCATATTATGATTGTGGACTATTTTTCACCAAAGGTAGACGGCGTCCGTATGTCCTGCATCCAGTTTTTCACCTGCGGTATTATCTGCGGCATTCCTGCTCTGCTGACAGAATCCCCGAATCTTCATTCCATTCTGGCCGCATGGCAGCCAATTCTTTACGCAGGTGCCCTTTCCTGTGCTGTTGGTTATACACTTCAGATTGTGGCACAAAAAAATACAGATCCCGTCATTGCCTCATTGCTTATGAGTCTGGAATCTGCATTTTCATTGTTGGCAGGATGGATTCTCCTGCACCAGTATCTGTCACCAAAAGAACTTTTTGGCTGTCTGCTTATGTTTGCCGCCATCATGCTTTCCCAACTTCCTGAGAAAAAGCCTGCAGCTGCCTAATCGGCAGTTTCAGTCAGCTGAACCGGCCCGGAATAACGGATTCCGTTTTCTTTGAGCCACTGTCTCCTTATTCTGTAGTCCGGCAGATATGTTTCTACAATCTTCCAGAAAGCTGACGAATGGTTCATTTCCCGCCGATGCGCTAATTCATGGACAACAACATAATCCATGACATCCTCCGGCATTAAAAGCAGCCGCCAGTTGAAATTCAGATTACCCCGGCTGCTGCAGCTCCCCCACCGGGTTTTCTGATCACGGATCGTCACTCTGCCATAGGTCACATCCATTCTTTCTGCCCAACAGGCTATCTTCTGCTGAAATCTTGCAGCACCTTCTGTCTGAAGCCATTGCTTAGACACAAATTTCGGAATCGGTACTTTCTCCGGTTCCGGTTTATCCACCATCGCCGCCTGATATTTCTCAGTTATCCACTGTTCCTTCTGATTAATAAACCACTGAATATCAGATATCTTCATCCGTCTCGGTGCACGGATCAAAAGTTCCGCCCCGCCTTCTGAAAGTCTTCTTATCTCGATCCCCAAAGATCGCCTGTCTGAACGGATCATACGGCAGGGTATCACCCATTCATTCAAAATCAATCTGTCTTTTTTTAAATCCAACATCATTTATATCGCCCTATCCCATGTCTGCTGCTTATCATTTAGGACTCTCTCATTTCTACCATGCACCGGAATAAGCAATGGTCACACTACTGTTAGCTGCACCGTCCGCCATGGCTTCCTGAATACCTTTTCCCGCACAAATGGAATAAAGGAATCCTGCAATAAAGCTGTCGCCGGCACCCATGGTATCCACTACCTCACAAGGCACAATGCCGCCATAATAGAATTTTTCACCATCATAAGCCATACTTCCCTTCTCACCCCGGGTCACAACCATGACCTTTGGTCCCTTTGCATGAAGTTCTACAAGCATCTGCTTTAATGCCTCTTCATCCTTGTCATCATCCGCAAAGAAACCATAATCCACATAAGGAATGGCCTTGACAGAAACAGGATCATCTGGTCTTGTAGCAAAATCAAAGGCAACGACTGCCCCCTTTTCTTTCAGGGCAGGCAGCTCATCCTCAATCATTCCCCAGAGCCCGGATACAACCATATCATAGCCGCTGAGGAATTCAATATCCTCTTCATTCAGTTTGAAATCCGCCATAACACCTTCCTCATAATCTCCGAGGATTCTGTCACCATTCACAATCTCCACATGAGTCACGGCAGTTGTCCCTTCCAGTACCTTCATCCTAGATACATCAACGCCTTTGTCCTGAATGGCATCCATCATCTGCCTGCCATAAACATCTGTACCCACCGGCCCGATATACGCAGATTCTCCGCCGAGCCGGGCCACATAAACGGCCACATTCACAGGATTGCCTCCCGGAAAAGCTTTATTCTCTTTATCATAAACATCCATGCAGTTGTCACCAGCTGCTGCTATTCTTATTGTCTTCATACGAATATTCTCCTGTTACTCATTTTTTAACATTTCACGAATGCGCTCTATTGCCATCCCCGCATAAACGGACGGCTCCTTTAAGTACCCTGTCACAAGCTCAATGGTCGCGCAGCCATCATACCCTGCACGCCTGATCTCACGAAGAATCCCCTCAAGAGGAACATTTCCTTCTCCCGGTAAAATGTGGCTGTCACTCACGCCATCATTATCAATCACATGCAGATATCCAAAACGTCTGCCAAGTCTTCGCACATACTCAGCCGCCGGCTCCCCGGTTGTAAAAGGTACCGCCAGATCACACATACCCACAAGATTTGGTGAATCCACTTTGTCCAACGCCCGTTCCAGATCATTCAGCCCGGTGATCACGTTGCTCTCATAAACCGTCAATGGTTCAAGTACCAAAGTAACATCCTGCTGCTCCGCCTTGCGTACAAGACGCTCCAGACTTTTCTGAAGTCTCTCGTCAATCTCCTGTGCCGGCATCTCATAACCGGCATGGCCGGCCGAAAACAGCATCTTCGGTGCTCCCATAGCCGCAGTCAGTTCTATTGCTTTCTCCAGATAATTCATAGACCGCACCCATTGAAACGAATCTCCGATCATATAATTAAACGGATAGGCATTGTGTTCCGGTGTAAAACACTTCACCGGTATCTGATATTTTTGAACAAATCTTTCAATTTCTCTGACGCCTGTAAGGGACAAGTCTTCCACGTAAGCATGCGGATAACCGCCCCATAATTCTATGTAATCGTACCCAAAACGACCGGCATCTTCAAAGGCCTGTTCTAACGGATAGCGCTGATAACCGCAGGTAAAAAGTCCCAATTCCACAGCTTCCGCCTCCCTTCTCTTATTTTCAACCATCGGAAATACCATTTTCCAAATGTTGTTGTTTTATGAATTGTACTGAAAAAGGCAGTCCCAATAAACTGCCTCTTCATCGTGATTGTCTATATTTTAGTAATCAAACTGTCTGTAGTATCTTCTGATCTCCATTGGGTGGCAGTTGATCTTCTCGATATGTGCATCGATTCTCTGAGTCACTGCATGGCTGATCAGGTGGCTGATGCTGCCCCGGTATTTCTCGCTGATACCCTTGATCGGATAATCTTTTGTATCGATAATTGTGTAGTTAGCGCATACCTTCGGCAGGAATGCTGCAACTCTTTCACTGAGTCTTCTCTGGGAATCTTCACCGATAAATACAGTTACAGGTGTATCCTTGTCGATTACTTCCAACATACCATGGAAGAATTCCGCACTGTGAATAGACTTTGTACGCAGCCAGTGCTGTTCCTCCCAATAACACATTGCATAAGAATATGTAGAACCGTACTGATTGCCGGCACCTACAAAGTAATGCAGCTTGTCATTGCAGTGCTTTTCAGCATAAGCAGCACCAAATGCATCTGCAGCCTTCTCTACATCTACAAGACCCTGCGCCAGATGTGCATCCATTTCTGCATAATATTCATCATAATCTTCAAACTCACCTGCATTCTTCATGAAACGGTCTGCAACCATGAAGAATTTCAGCTGTTCATTGGCCGGATAAGAAATCACATAATCCACCATCTTTGCCAGTTCAGCATCTGCCTTATCAATGAAGCCAAATACTTTGGCACCGTCAGCCTGTGCTTTCTTCACACCTTCAACCATCTCAATCGTGCTTCCTGTAACAGAAGAAAGGATCACAATTGTGCCCTTGCCGACACGCTTATTGCCTGTTGTTATATACTCAGCAGCATTCTCTGAGAAAAGTTCAATAGCAGACTTCTCTTTCATATGTACCTCAGCCTGCAGAGCGGAAGCCCATGTACCGCCGATGCCAAGCCAGCAGATATTCTTGTATCCTTCAGCGCAGATACCGTCAACAATTTTTTCAATACGGCCGCGAAGAGCCAGAGCACCATTGACGCTGTCCAGCTGCTTCTGTTCATCAAATTTCAGCATAATCTTTATCTCCATTTCTTAAATAATGTCAAAAAAATAACCTATCTCATCATGCAGCAGTTAAGTCTTGGTTGCAAGCTTTTTTCATCAGAAAATTGCCCATAATACATACCCTTCTATCTCGGTCCCATAAATCGATCACCGTTCAGATGTATCATATGTTCCGGCATTTCAGCAATCCAGACCTCTGTTTCCCATGCGAGTTCTTCAGCAAATTTCTTATATGTCTTAAAATCCAGAAATGCTGTTACAAATATTTTTCCTGCCGTAACATCTTTCGTCATCTCTGTGATTTCCAATATACGTTTCGGATCCATCGGTCCTACAGATGTTACTGACTCAACAAAATAGATCCAGTTTTTTTCCTCACGATATAACACTACATCAGGCATCTTATCATGTAACGTAATTTCAAATCCCAACTCTTTTAATTTCTCTACATTCTTTACCAGATCTTTTTCTATTGTATCTCCAACATACAGGCACTCAGAATTTGGTGCAAATCGCGGCGCAAATTCCTCAATAATAGCTTTTTGCAGCTCATTATGCTTACCAGTGGAAAAGTTAAATCTTTCACCCTTTATATTTACCGGCATCATTGTCATCTTCTTTTTAGAAGCGTACGTATCAATTAACTTTTCATGATAATAAAGGAACTCTTCTACAGCTTCCTCCCACACTGATGTTTCCATCGTTCTCAGTATTTTAATTGTTTCTTCAGTCAATCTGTAGCAATAGTTCGGACTATTAGTTGCTTTACCATTATCCTCTATCAAAGCTGCAGTACGAAATCTATGCAAAGCTTGTTTTCTAAATGTTTCTCTACTGTTTTCCGCATAGCTCATGCCATAAAATGTATTAACAAATTGAATCATATCATGAATGCGGAACCATTCATTTGTTGCTTCACTCCATGACATATCTGGCTTTATTCCTGCCATAGCCAGTATCACGTAGCAACATATATCCGCTTGTTGTGCTTTGGGCATACCTATTGTTTGCAGAAATCCCCTTGTTTCTTCTATTTTCTTATCCACAGTATCCCTCCAATATCAAATTGCAATTTGCCTCTGAATAGTCATTACTTTTAAGCAATTTCCTTCCCATTTCCTGAATATCCTCTAAATCCGGTATAGGCATTGCATTAATCTCTGTGGAATTAACCTGTGTAGAACCATTTAAAATACGATAATATTCATCATACAATGTGGAATTAAAAATCACATACAGTCCATACACCAGACATTCCGACATTTCCGTCAGGACTCCATCCACAAAATTTATTTTATTTTGAGTACTTATCTTTTTGTACTGTGGAAATCTTTTGGCCAAATATACCCCACACTGTAATCTTCGGTGCTCTCCCTTTGCTGTAAATCGTTTTACAAATAGATAATTTTTATTATCTTGCATCAATCCCTTTTGTTCTGTCACCACATATTCATGTTCTTTCTTTATTGGGAATTCTACTTTTCCCTGTCTTATATGCTGAGAATAAAATAACGGGATTGCTCCTTCTTCTTCCTCATCCCGCAAGATTTCACGATTGCGAAAATCCACGGTCAGTCCTGTTTTCATTTTTACACCTATTGCAGGAAGCGTTTTATCAAATTTATGCAATTTCTTTAATACTTCCACTTCATTTTCATCTGTTACAAGATAAACATAATAGTCTGATCCTGCCACAA
>JBNMJG010000011.1:0-12277 GCA_050873705.1 Coprococcus sp.
GAAAGACTGATAAACTGGGGCTTTTATGATTTAGCCACAGCCTATCAGTCCATGCACGTCAACTATTGAAACCGCCGTGTACCGAACGGTACGCACGGTGGTGTGAGAGGACGGCGGCTAGTCACCGCCTCCTACTCGATTCTTAATATAAGCAGAAGTCGCTGAGATCTTCCTGAAGCAGTTCGATTGCTTTTTCGATATCCTTTTTTTCAAGGCTTTCGATGATCGGATAGTGATGCTGTACATCTACGGATGGAACAGATTGATTCCATGTATGCCAGTAAAACTGGGCGTAGGCACGTTTTAAAATTGCCATGGAGCGTGCTAACTGTTCGCTGGCATATCGGTTATGGGCAAAGGAGAGCAGTGTCAGATGAAAATCTGTGTTGGCTTCCCAGTGCTCCCATACAGTGCTTTCCGGTGAAAGACAGCGATCGGCAATACGGGTCAGTTCACTGAGCTGAAGCTTGGTAAGATTCTGGTAACAACTGCGCAGATAGCCGGTTTCCAGGATTAGGCGGTAGTTCTGGATTTCTTCAATTTCTTCACTGGTAAGGCGGATGATTTCATAACCGTATCGGGGAAAACTGCGCAGAACATTGTCGCTGCAGAGAGCGATCAGTGCTTCACGGACCGGTGCTTTGCTGCAGCCAAACTTTTCTACAAGTTCTTTTTCGTTTAAAATCTGCCCGGGTTTGAATTCCCCGGAAAAAATATGATCGAGAATTGCATTATATATCTGAGTTTTGAGACTTTCTTTTGTTTTTGCCATAGTTTTTTTATCCTTTTAATTTACTACATTATATTGTAACACAGTGAATTGATAAAGACAATCGCAAGTCTGATGTCCGGTTTTTACGTCTTGATTACTAATCATATCAATGATATGATTAGTAATATGAACAAAAGAGAGGAAAGAATGAACGTGGATAGAAAGTTATATAACAACTATGTAAAGATTTTGGAGAATGAACTAGTGCCGGCACTGGGATGTACAGAACCGATTGCTATTGCCTATGCAGCGGCCAAAGCCAGAGAAGTTTTGGGTGAATTTCCGGATCATGTGGAGATGCGCTGCAGCGGCAATATCATCAAGAATGTCAAGGGTGTGACGGTGCCGAATTCTGACGGTCAGAGAGGCATTGACGTGGCAGCGATTCTTGGTATCGTAGGCGGTGATGCGTCCAGAGAGCTGGAAGTGCTGGAATCTGTGAAACCTGAAGATGTGGAGAAGACGAGGGAACTGGCAGCTGCCGGTTATTGTACCTGTACACTGCAGGAGGATGTGGCTAATCTTTATATTGTTGCGAAGGTATGTAGGAATGATCATTATGCGGAAGTGACGATTATCAACCGACATACCTATATTACAAAGATCGTCAAGGACGATGAGATCCTTTTTGAAGCAGCAGTCAGTGAAGAATCCAGCAATTATGTGGATAAATCATTATTAAATGTGAAAGATATTCTTGAGTTTGCCAATACTGTTGATATCGAGGATGTCAGAGCGGTTTTGAAGCGTCAGATTGATATGAACTCAGCCATTGCAGATGAAGGACTGATTCATCCTTATGGTGCACAGATCGGACGTACACTTTTGCAGGTATACGGAGATGACGTAAAGATTCGTGCAAAGGCCAGGGCGGCAGCCGGTTCCGATGCACGAATGGGCGGCTGCTCACTGCCTGTAGTCATCAACTCCGGCAGCGGTAATCAGGGGATGACGGTTTCTCTGCCGGTCATTGAATTTGCCAAGGCCTTATTCTGTACGGAAGAGCAGTTGTATCGTGCGCTGGTTGTCAGCAATCTGGTGGCGATTCATCAGAAGAAATACATCGGCAGTTTATCAGCATACTGCGGAGCTGTCAGCGCGGCATGCGGAAGCGGTGCAGCGATCACATATCTTTATGGCGGCAGTTATGAGGATATTTCAGCAACGATTGTCAATACTATCGGCAATGTGGGCGGCATTGTCTGTGACGGGGCGAAATCATCCTGTGCAGCGAAGATTGCATCTGCGGTGGATGCGGCTATTCTTGGTCATTTTCTCGGGAGAAAGCATCACTGGTTCCAGCCGGGGGAAGGTATTGTCCAGAATGATGTGGAAGGAACCATCAAGGGTATGGGATATATTGGCCGTGTCGGTATGAAAGATACGGATAAGCAGATTTTGAATATTATGATCGATCAGGTTAAAGTTGATTAAGAAAAAAGACGATCAAAATAGTAGGAAATAGCTAAAATAGCGGATATACCAAAATTTTTGTTTACGGAAGAAAGGTTTTAAGGTATAATAATATTTAGCTGTTTAATCAAGTATTAAAACGGCGAATACAATTATAAATTTTCTCAATGATAATGGAGGAGAGATTATGAAAGGAACATTTAAAAAGGTTCTGGCTATGGCACTGGCGATGACCATGGCAGCAGGTGTTCTGACGGGCTGCGGCGGCAAAGATCCTGTGGCAGACACATCTGCATCCGGCGAAACAACAGCAGCCGGAAGTGAAGCAGCAGGCGATAATGCTTCAACAGGCAGCAACAGCGATACGTTTACTTATGCGATCGGCGGCGATCCGGGTGCTAATGTGAATGTTATCACAACAAGTGACCGTTTTGGTCTGATGACAATCAAGATGATCTATTCACCACTCTGCATGTACAATGCAGACGGTATCAACTGGTTCCTGGCAACAAGTGTTGATACATCTGATGACAACACAGAATATACATTCCATCTTCGTGATGATGTTAAGTGGTCTGATGGTGAGCCATTTACAGCAGATGACGTTGTTTTCACTTATGAAGCAATGGAGAATCCTGACAATGCAGGCTGGGCTTACGCACAGCTTGTTTATGATCAGGGCGCAACAAAGATTGAAAAGGTAGATGATTATACAGTTAAGTTTACAATGCCTTTTGCAAGTGCAGCTTCTCTTGAAATGCTGTGCAACATCTTTATTATGCCTGAGCATATCTACAAAGATGTGACAGATTTCGAGAACAACGAGTACAATACAAAACCTGTCGGTACAGGTCCATATGTGATGTCTGAATATTCTGCAGGTTCTTATGTGAAGTTTACTGCCAATGACACATATTTCCTTGGCAAACCGAACATCGGTACAATCGTTTACAGAATTATCGAGAATTCCAATACAGCAATGATGGCTATCCAGAGCGGCGAAGTTGACGCATGGGTTGCAACACCTGCAGAAGTTGGTCAGATGGATCTGGAAGGCAATAATCTGACAACATATGCTTACAGCGAAGGTCGTGTGGCTTATATGGCCATCAATGTAAAACAGATCCCGGATCAGAAAGTCCGTCAGGCAATCTTCTATGCATTGAATACAAAGGATATTGACGATGCTGTTTATCTCAGCGAAGATTACTACGAAATTCCTACAAGCTTCCTGCCTCCTACAAGTGAATTCTGTACAGACAATGTAGAGAAGTATGATCAGGACGTTGAAAAGGCAAAAGAACTTCTGAAGGAGGCCGGTGCTGAAGGTCTGAAGGTTGAACTGACATACAGCGGTTCTGATTCTGCACAGGCTACACAGGCTGCTCTGATCCAGGAACAGTTAGGTGCTGTCGGCATTACATGTACACTGAATGGTATGGACAGTACAGCTATGTTTGACCAGCTGCCAAATGAAGATACAACGATCCAGATGTATCTGAATGGTTATATCATGGGTATCGACCCTGATACATTCTATCCTCTGTTTGGAACAGACGGCGGTTACAACTATATGCACTATGACTTCACAGAGATCGATGATCTGTTCAAACAGGGTCGTGAGACATCTGATGAAGCAGAGCGTAAAGCTATCTACGAGAAGCTTCAGCAGACACTTCAGGATGAAGCATGCTTCTATCCGCTGGCTTCCAACAAGCGTATCCTTGTTGTGAACAAACGTGTCGGCGGTGTAGAAGATGCAAAACTTGTACCTGTTTATACATTCGAGGATACATCTAAACTGACACTGAGCGAATAAACGCCATGGTCGGACGGGAATGATTTCATTTATGTCTGATTTGAATTGATTGGCGTGAAGCGCATATTGGGCGGCTGCAGGACTGAATTTTGCAGCCGCTTATTATATAGCAGAGTAAATTTCGTATATTTACGACAAGGAGTAAAATGATATGGCAAAGTACATAATTAAAAGAATACTGGCAGCCATTCCTATGGTTCTGATCATTACGGTTATATGTTTTGCTTTGATGAATCTGGCACCTTATGATGCGATCGACGCAATGACGACGCCGAATATGTCACCGGAGACAGTCGCATTGATCAAGGCAAAATATGGATATGATCAGCCGGTCTATATTCAGTATATCCGATGGCTGGATGGCCTGATTAACGGCAATTTCGGCTATTCTATTGTTACACATCAGAGTATTTCAGCGGACCTTGCAATCCGTATTCCGAACACAATTAAATTAATCCTGCCGGCTTATCTGCTGGCGTATGTTTTCGCAATTATTCTGGGACTTGTGGCCGGTTCTCATAAGAACAAATGGGCAGATAAACTCATTGACGGTCTCTGTTCTATTGGTATTGCACTGCCTACATTCTGGGTTTCCATGCTGCTGATGTATTTCCTCGGCTATAAACTCAACATTCTTCCGATTGTTGGTATGCATACCATTGGTCAGGAGAATTCTCTGATCGACTATTTCAGGCATTTTCTGATGCCGTTTATTGCACTTTTCTTAAGCTTCCTGCCGGATGCAACAAGATATGTACGATCCTCAACAATTACGCAGTACTCTGAGGATTATGTTATGGTGCAGCAGGCTTTCGGTGCATCAAAGGCAGAGATTATGTTTAAGCATGTCTGCAAGAATGTCCTTCTGCCGATTATTACAAAACTCGGCATGGCATTGCCGATGCTTGTAACAGGTGCGATCATTACGGAGACAATCTTCGGATGGCCGGGTGTCGGTCCATACTTTGTAAAAGCAATTCAGGGTATGGATTATCCGATCGTTATGGTTATTCTTGTTCTGTCTTCAACATTGGTTATCCTCGGCAATCTGCTGTCAGATATTCTCTACTGTCTGACAGACCCGAGAATTAAGGATTTGGGGTGATAGTGATGGCGAAGAATAAAAGTGATCAGAAAAGAAGAATAGAGAATGTTTTAAGTGCCTTAAAGCATGACAAGCTGGCGATTGCCTCTCTTGTGTTCCTTATTATCATTATTGCGCTGGCACTTCTGGCACCGATCCTGCCGCTGGATCCGAATACCACCGATGTGCGCAATATGTTCCAGCCGCCTTCACCGGAGCACTGGTTCGGTACAGATGATATCGGCCGTGACTACTTATCACGAGTGATCTATGGCGGCCGTGTATCTTTGTTGGTTGGTTTCCTTGCCATGATAACCTGTGTCTGTGTCGGTGTATTAGTCGGTACAGTATCCGGTTACTGCGGCGGATGGATTGATAGTATCCTGATGCGTATTGTAGATATTATGTCATCCATTCCATGGATGGTACTTGTCACTGTGATCAGCCTTTTCCTGAAGCGTGGTCTCAAATCCATTATCATTGTTATCGGCTTCTTTACGTGGATGGAAATCGCCCGTCTGGTGCGAGCGGAGACACTGTCTTTGAAAGAGCGTGAATATGTGATGTATGCCAAATTCGTCGGCATTCCGGGATATGTGATCATTCTGAAGCATATTATTCCTTCCGTGCTTCCGACAATTATTATTGCAGCATCCACAGGCATTGCCAATGCGATCATGACAGAGTCTTCCTTAAGTTTCCTGGGACTCGGTATTCAGCAGCCGATGTCTTCCTGGGGAAGTCTGCTTCAGAATGCCCAGAGTTATATGCAGAATGCGATTTATATGGCGATTCTGCCGGGTCTTCTGATCGTGCTGACAATTTTTGCATTTAATAAACTGGGCAATCTTCTCCGTATTTTTGTGGAGCCGAGAGTGATGTCCGGTGAGAAAGATTAGGAGGTTTGAGGATGGACGAGAATAAGATGACACAGACAGGTGAGCGTCTTCTGACCGTGGATAATCTGAAGACCACCTTTATGATTCACAAGACAAAGGTTGAAGCTGTGCGCGGAGCCAGTATCCATGTGGATGACGGAGATATTCTGGCGGTGGTAGGTGAATCCGGCAGCGGCAAGAGTGTCCTGATGAAATCTATTATGGGACTGCTTCCGGAGAATGCGCAGACAACAGCAGACAGTCTGGTTTATATGGGACGTAATCTGTTGGAACTTTCTGCAGATGAGCGAAGAAAAATGCGCGGCAAAGAATTTGCCATGATCTTTCAGGATCCGATGACGGCATTGAATCCGCTGAAGAAAATAGGTTCCCATCTGACGGAAGTATTGATGCGCTACCGAAAGCTGAACAAGAAACAGGCAAGAGAAGAGGCCATTGAAGCACTTCGCAAAGTTGGTATTCCTTCCCCTGAAAAACGTCTGGATCAGTATCCCCATGAGTTTTCCGGCGGTATGCGTCAGCGTGTATTGATTGCCATGGCATTGTGCTGCAAACCGAAGCTGCTTATTGCCGATGAACCGACAACCGCTCTGGATGTGACGATTCAGGCGCAGATTCTTGAATTATTAAAACAGTTAAGAGATGAAGAGAAGATGAGCGTTGTGCTTATTACCCATGACCTGGGTGTTGTAGCCAGCCTCAGCAATCGTATCTCTGTTATGTACGGCGGCCTGATCATGGAAGAAGGGCTGACGGATGAGATTTTTTATGCACCGAAGCATCCGTATACAAGAGCATTGCTGCATGCCATTCCGCAGCCGACAACAGGTGTGAAGGAACGATTAGAAGCTATTCCCGGTATGGCACCGTCATTGACGAATCCGCCGGCAGGATGCCCGTTTGCGGAACGCTGCAAATATGCCTGTGAGAAATGTGAATCCGCGCTTCCGGCCTATCGCCAGTATACCAAGACGCAGCGTGCCATGTGCGTATTTACGGAAGAAGAGTTAAATGCAATGGATAAGGAGGGAAAAGCCGATGGCAGAACAGAATAATCAGATCCTGTTGGAGACAAAAGACCTGCAGAAGCATTTCCCGATCAAAGATTTCTTTGGCCGCAAGAAGCAGGCAGTCAAGGCGGTAGACGGTATTACTTTCCAGATCAGAAAAGGCGAAACATTCGGTCTTGTGGGCGAGTCCGGATGCGGTAAATCCACTCTGGGACGAACCCTGATCCGTATGTATGAACCGACAGGCGGTCAGATTATCTTTGACGGCGAAGATATCACAAAGCTTGAAGGAGCAAAACTGCAGCCTTATCATAAGCGCATGCAGATTATTTTCCAGGATCCGTATTCAGCATTGGATCCGCATCACAATGTGGAAGAAATTATCCGTGAACCGATGTCCCTTTATACGAACGCATCTAAGAGTGAAATTGATGAGCAGATCGTGGAGCTGCTGAAGAAAGTCGGTATGAAAGCTGATGACATGTATAAGTATGCCTACGAATTTTCCGGCGGTCAGCGCCAGAGAATCGGTATTGCCCGTGCGTTGGCAGTCAAACCGGAATTTTTGCTCTGTGATGAACCGATTTCAGCGCTGGATGTGTCGATTCAGGCACAGGTAGTCAATATGCTGGAAGACCTTCAGGAAGAATTGGGCCTGACGTATCTTTTTGTGGCCCACGACCTGTCAATGGTCCGTCATATTTCTACCCGTATCGGAGTCATGTATCTCGGCAAGATCGTGGAGATTGCCGAGAGTGATGAATTATACGATCATCCGATGCATCCGTATACAGAGGCACTTCTGTCGGCTATTCCTGTGGCGGATCCGAAGCTTGCGAGAAGTTCCAAGCGCAAGATCATCAAAGGCGATCTGCCTAGTCCGATGGATGTACCCGGCGGCTGCCGTTTCCATACAAGATGTCCGTATGCCAAACCGGAGTGCAGTCAGATGGAACCGCCGCTTGTTGAGCGGGCACCGGGACATTTTGTAGCCTGCCATATTCGATAATCGGTTAATCGGATGGATTTCAATAAAAGTGTACTTTTATAAAGTAAGAAAGTGATTTTTCTTTTCTTTGAAAGTACACTTTTTTGTTTAAAAGGTGTATCATAAATTGGATGAGCAGTCATCGTGGAAAGGTGAAACGGCTGTGTCAAATGACTGAAAGGAATGAACAGAAGTATGAAACGAATGCTTTTAACAACATTATGTTATATGGAAAAGGGCGACCGGTATCTGATGTTGCATCGTGTCAAAAAAGAGCATGATATTAATAAAGATAAATGGATCGGTGTGGGCGGCAAATTCGAAGATAAAGAAAGTCCGGAAGATTGTCTGCTTCGGGAAGTCCGTGAAGAAACAGGCCTTACATTGACATCATGGAAATTCAGGGGGATTATCACCTTTGTGACGGATCGTTATGAGACGGAATTTATGCATCTCTATACAGCGGATGGCTGGGAAGGTGAGATGATTGAGTGCAATGAGGGAAATCTGGAATGGCTGGACAAGAAGGAAGTATTTAACCTGAAAGTCTGGGAGGGCGATAAGATTTTCTTCTGGCTCATGCAGCATGATGCGCCGTTTTTCTCACTGCGTCTGGAATATGTAGGGGACGAGCTGGTCTCCTATGCATTGAATGGTGTTTATCACAGACAAAACTATGAGGGACAAAATATGTATCAGGAATTTCTGGAGACATATAAAGGACTGTAAATAAAAAACTTATTATAAAAAGAGACTCTGAAGAGCAGTTAGAACTGTACTTCAGAGTCTTTGCTTTTAAATGATGGTGTTACATGCTCTTTTTCTTTTTAGCTGTGATGATAATGATGACAGCTGCAGAGGCAAGAGCTGTAAGGGCCAATGGTTCAACCGGTGTTGAATCGCCTGTTTTAACGGCTTTCTTAGTTGTTTTCGCTGAGGAGGCCGTTTTCTTTGATGTTGTTGATGTTGGTTTTTTATTGTTTTGGTCTGAAGGGATGACTTTTTCAATAAATAAAACTTTTGAAAAAACGGCAGATACTATTGACATTCATTGTATCTGTGATATACTTAAATCAACATATGAATAAATGAGCATATGAATAATTAAAAACAAAATGATTGAAATTTAAATAAAAAGGAGATTTTATTATGAAAAAGACTTATAAGATCGATGTGGATTGCGCAAACTGTGCGAACAAGATGGAAGAAGCAGCGAATAAGACAGCAGGTGTCAAGAATGCCGTTGTCAACTTCATGACATTGAAGATGAACGTTGAATTTGAAGAAGGTGCTGCTCCGAAGGAAGTCATGCAGGAAGTTCTGAAGAACTGCAAGAAGGTTGAAGACGATTGTGAGATTTTCCTTTAAGAGATGGAAGATTATGAGATACCAGGATCGGATGTATCTGATCCTGGTATTATATTCATAGGGAATAGCAGGGGAGTGTGAGAGGTATGAATAAGAAGCAGAAGAAAGTTCTGACAAGAATTATCATAGCGGCAGTTCTGATCGTTGTTTTTTCATTTCTTCCGGTTGAAGGATATGCTGCGTTTGCATTATTTATGATCCCTTATCTGGTCATCGGATATGATATTCTGATTAAGGCCGGGAAGGGAATTATGAACCGACAGGTTTTTGATGAGAATTTCCTGATGGCAGTAGCTACGGTAGGTGCCATTGCCCTTGGCGATTACCGTGAGGGTGTGGCTGTTATGTTGTTTTACCAGATTGGTGAGCTGTTTCAGAGTTATGCAGTGGGTAAGAGCAGAAGGAATATCAGTGATCTGATGGATATCCGTCCGGATTATGCAAATATTGAACGTGATGGAGAGATTGAGGAAGTAGATCCGGATGAAGTTGAGATTGGCAGTATCATCGTTGTTAAGCCCGGTGAGAAGGTTCCTATTGATGGTGTGATTATTGAAGGAACGACAACATTGAATACAAGTGCATTAACCGGTGAGAGTGTACCGAGAGATGCCTCTGAAGGTGACGAAGTTATCAGCGGCTGTATCAATATGTCCGGTGTTCTTAGAATTAGAACAACGAAGGAATTTGGTGAATCAACGGTATCCAAGATTCTGGATATGGTGGAGAATGCAAGCTCCAGAAAGTCCCGTTCAGAGAACTTTATTTCCAAGTTTGCCAAGTATTACACACCGGCCGTATGCTACGGTGCATTGGCACTGGCAGTGCTTCCGCCGGTTGTGAGAATGGCGTTTATGGGTCTTGCGCCGGAGTGGGGCGATTGGATTATGAGAGCGCTGACATTCCTTGTTATCAGTTGTCCATGTGCCCTTGTTATCAGTATTCCTCTTAGCTTTTTCGCCGGTATCGGTGGTGCCAGCAACGCAGGTGTTCTTGTTAAAGGTTCCAACTATCTGGAGACATTGGCCGGAACGAAATATGTTGTATTTGATAAGACAGGTACAATGACACAAGGTGTATTTGAAGTGTCAGGTGTGCATCACAATACCCTGCCGATGGATGAGATTCTTGAGTATGCCGCACTGGCAGAGAGCTTTTCTTCTCATCCGATCAGCAGAAGCCTTCAGAAAGCTTACGGCAAAGCGATTGATCAGAGCCGGGTGACGGATGTACAGGAAATCAGCGGCAAGGGTGTTATTGCAAAGGTAGATGGAAGAACCGTTGCTGCCGGCAATGCCAAGCTGATGGAACTGGAAGGCATTCCTTATCAGGATTGTCACAGTGTTGGTACAGTTGTGCATATGGCAGTAGATGGTGAATATGTGGGTCATATTTTGATTGCCGACCTGCTGAAACCGCATGCAGAGGAAGCCATCAGAGCTCTGAAGGCAGCGGGAATCAAGAAGACAGTTATGCTGACCGGAGATGCTAAGCGCGTAGCGGACAAAGTGGCTGCAGATCTGGGGATTGATGAAGTCCACAGTGAATTACTTCCGGGTGATAAGGTCGCTATGGTGGAGAAACTTCTTGCTCAGAAGAGCGAGAAAGAGAAATTGGCCTTTGTTGGTGATGGTATCAATGATGCACCGGTACTTTCAAGAGCAGATATCGGTATTGCCATGGGTGCCATGGGATCTGATGCAGCCATTGAAGCGGCGGATATCGTTTTGATGGACGATGATCCTGTGAAGATTGCCAAGGCCATCAGAATTGCCCGCAAGTGTCTGAGAATTGTTTATGAGAACATTTATTTTGCCATTGGTGTCAAAGTTATTTGTCTGATTCTCGGTGCCTTGGGTATTGCCAACATGTGGGTTGCGATTTTCGCAGATGTGGGTGTCATGGTTATTGCTGTGCTGAATGCGATTCGTACATTGTATGTGAAGAATCTGTAAGCAATCATTTTATAAAATATGAAAGGTATCCCTGTAACAGATGTTATGTGATTCTGTTATAGGGATATTTTTGTATGTGCTAAGCAGGAGATGTAATGTTCATTGACATTGAATGGGCATGCTGATATAATAATTTCATATTAATCATACGAATATGATATGAAAAGTCTGCGGAGCAGATTTGCACTTTGTAAAATCATAATCGGAGGTATAGACGAGAATGGACCAGTTACATGAGAAGTATGAAAATTTAAAGTCGTATCTGAAATCCCTGGGCAGTGTGGCTGTGGCTTTTTCCAGCGGTGTGGATTCTACATTTTTATTGAAGGTGGCACATGATGTGCTGGGTGATCAGGCTATTGCTGTGACGGCAGCATCCTGCTCTTTCCCTGAAAGAGAATTGAATGAAGCAAAGAAGTTCTGTGCGGAGAATGGTATTCGCCATATTGTTTGTGAATCAGAAGAGCTGGATATTGACGGTTTCAGACAGAATCCGAAGAATCGCTGCTATCTTTGCAAACATGAGTTGTTTGAGAAGGTCTGGAAGATTGCAAAGGAGAATGGATTGAAAGCCGTGGCAGAAGGTTCCAATATGGATGATAACGGAGATTACAGGCCGGGGCTTGTGGCTGTCAAGGAGTTGGGAGTCAGCAGTCCTCTTCGTGCAGCAGAGCTGAACAAGCAGGAAATCCGTGATTTATCGAAGGAGTTGGGGCTTTCTACATGGAATAAGCAGTCCTTTGCCTGCCTGTCTTCCCGTTTTGTTTATGGTGAGACCATTAATGAAGAGAAATTAGGTATGGTGGAAAAGGCGGAACAGCTTCTGCTGGATCTGGGCTTTTATCAGGTACGTGTTCGTATTCATGATAAAATGGCAAGAATCGAAATTCTGCCGTCAGAGTTTGAGAAGGTGTTGGCAGAAGGTGTTCGCGAAAGAATTTATAATTATTTCAAAGAACTGGGTTTTAC
>JBNMJG010000012.1:0-12129 GCA_050873705.1 Coprococcus sp.
TCAGAAGCAGCGTGTGCTTCTGGCACGGGCATTATGCCGGGAACCGAAGCTTTTAATTCTGGATGAACCTTGTGCAGGGCTGGATCCTGCAATTACAGCAGAGTTTTACAGCCTGATCGATCATATCAACAAGGAGCAGGGGGTAACGATCCTGATGGTTTCCCATGATCTTGATCAGGTTGAACAATATGCCAGTCATATCATTATGATGAATCAGACAGTTGAGTTTGATGGTGATCATGATGCCTGGTGCAGGCGATGTGCAGGGGAGGGAGGACATTATCATGACACAGTTAATTGAGGCATTGTCATATCCTTTTGTGCAGAGAGCCATTGCAGCAGGTGTGATGATTTCACTTTGTGCGGCTTTACTTGGTGTGATCCTTGTACTGAAGCAGTATTCACTGATCGGTCATGGACTTGGTGATGTGGGATTTGCATCCACTTCACTGGCAGTTGCCCTGGGATTGCCGGTGATGGCCGTATCTATTCCGATTGTTGTTGTTGCAGCCTGTCTGATCATGTTTTGGTCACAGCGGTCCAAAACCGGCGGCGATACAGCAATAGGCATGGTGGCAACAGGTGCTTTGTCCATCGGTGTTATTATTACAGCGATGAGCAGTGGTTTTAATGTCGATGTGAATGGCTACATGTTTGGCAGTATTTTAGCGATGAGCAGGGATGATGTTGCTTTTAGTGTTGTTCTTTCTATTGTCATTTTAGTGCTTTTTATTCTGTTTTATAATCGATTATTTCTGATTACTTTCGATGAGAATTTTGCGAAAGCGAGCGGCATAAAGGTTGGCTTTTACCAGTTCCTGATTGCGCTTCTTACAGCACTTACAGTCGTCATGGGTATGAGAATGATGGGAAGTTTGCTGATATCCAGCCTGATTATTTTTCCGGCAGTCATTGCACGTAAACTTGTCATCAGTTTTAAAGCAGTGGCTGTACTGTCTGTTTTTTTATCTGTGATCTGTTTTCTGGCAGGACTTGTTTTGTCATTTGAGCTGAATTTGCCGACGGGTGCAAGTATTGTTATCATCAATTTGCTTCTTCTTGTGGCTGTGACGATTTTTAACAAATTGCGGGGCAGATAAGATAATTTAGGTACAAGTTATAAAAAAGTAAGATTTTTGTACTGGTATTTTATGGAGTGAGCTGTTAAGATATAGAAAGAAGAAACGCAACAGGAGGTTGAGGAAGTTTGAAGATTCTGTCTTTTGCGGTGCCTTGCTATAACTCGGAAGCTTATATGCGCAAGTGTATTGATTCATTGCTGCCGGGGGGCGAGGACGTAGAGATTATTATTGTAGATGATGGTTCCAGCGATGGCACAGCAGCCATTGCGGATGAATATGAGGCGAAGTACCCGGGGATCTGCCGTGCGATCCATCAGGAGAATGCGGGCCACGGAGGTGCGGTCAATACAGGTATTGCCAATGCCAGGGGTATGTATTTTAAAGTTGTAGATTCTGACGACTGGCTGGATACAGAGAGTTATAAAGTTGTATTGAACAGACTGAAGCAGTTCCGTGAGAATCGTAAGCGTGTAGATATGTTTATCTGTAATTATGTATATGAGCATGTGGAAGATGGGACTTCCCATACAATTGGTTATCATAAAGTACTGCCGGAAGAGAAGATTTTCGGTTGGGATGAAGTGCGCCGCTTCAGAATGGATCAGAATCTGCTGATGCATTCGGTTATTTACAGAACCAAGGTGTTAAGAGAAAGCGGACTTCAGCTGCCGAAGCATACATTTTATGTGGACAATCTGTTTGTCTATGTACCGCTGCCATATGTTAAGACATTGTATTATTTAGATGTAGATCTTTACAGATACTTTATCGGACGTAATGATCAGTCGGTCAATGAACGTGTGATGATCAGTCGTATTGATCAGCAGATTTATGTGAATAAGCTGATGATCGATGCCTATTGCCTTCCGCAGGATGTGGCTAATAAGCATCTGGCAAGATATATGCTGAGCTATCTGGCGATGATCTGTTGTGTCACATCTATTATGCTTTTGATCTCAGGTACGCCGGAGAATCTTGAAAAACGCCGTGAATTATGGCAGTATTTCAAAAAGAAGTATCCGAGTATGTATTGGAGAGTCCGCCTTGGAGGACGCGGTATTGTCAGCAATCCTCCGGGAAAGATTTCCTATGGTATTGTGGTACGATGCTATAGAATGGCACAGAAGATTTACAAATTTAATTAAGCTTTTGAGAGAAGCATACGAGGTTTTCGTATGAATGATTTGGGGGAATGAGGATGCGTTGTCCGAATTGTGGTCAGCGGCTTGCTGATGAAGCGAGAAAATGCCCTGTTTGCGGGACAGTAATTGATGAGGCCGTCAGAATGAATATTCCGGAGAAGCAGGCAGAAGAGACAAATATATCTTATGCCGGGGATGCTGTATCCGGGCAATCTTCCGAGGAGGAACATCATGGCTTTGAGGCGGAGAATATAAATGCTGCACAGCACTTTCCTGCAATGCCTATGAAGTGGTATAAGTTTTTGATCTATTTTTCCCTGATATTGACGGGATTATCCAATATGTATACAGGAGTGCAGGCTGTGATGGGCATGCAGTATGGAACAAAGGAGCAGTCAGCGCAGGTTTACGCAGTCTATCCGGGACTGCACATATTAGATATTGTCTATGGTGTGCTGCTGATTATTTTAGGTGTTTTTGTATTTATTGTTCGACAGCAGTTGGCGGGATACAGGGCAAAGGGACCGAAGTATTTGCTGATTATGTATATTGCATCACTTGTGCTTGAGATTTTCTATATTGGTGTCGGATCATTGCTCAGCGGTGTGAATCTGCTGACATCATCGGAATCCGGTATCATGCTGATTTCAAGCATTCTTGTGTCTTTATTCATGATCGGGGCGAATAAGGTCTATTTTGATAAAAGGGCGCATTTATTCACGAGATAGGAATGCAGATTTTGAATAGAAGGACATTCAATGGGGACTGGCGGATAGATACCGTCAGTTCCTGTTTTTATGTATAGAAAAAATCAGTGGTAATTTGAAAAAAATACGTTATAATAAATAGAGATGTCAACGGGTAAAGAAAGGGGAAGCATATGGCAGGTTCAGATATAGGAATTGATTTGGGTACAGCCAGTGTCCTTGTCTACGTAAGAGGCAAGGGTGTCGTACTGAAGGAACCTTCAGTTGTGGCTTATGATAAAGATACAAACGAGATAAAGGCCATTGGTGAGGAGGCCCGTCAGATGATGGGAAGGACACCGGGAAACATTGCGGCAGTCAGACCGCTGCGCCAGGGAGTTATCTCTGATTATACAATTACAGAAAAGATGCTGCGTTATTTTATACAGAAGGCTATGGGAAGAAAGACACTGAAACGGCCGAGAGTGTGTATCGGTGTTCCAAGCGGGGTCACTGAGGTAGAGAAGAATGCAGTGTGGCAGGCGGCACTTGAAGCAGGTGCCAGAGATGTGATTATCATTGAAGAGCCAATTGCAGCAGCTTTGGGATCAGGTATTGATATATCCAGACCATGCGGCAATATGATCATTGATATCGGAGGCGGAACAACGGATATTGCGGTGATTTCTCTTGGAGATACAGTTATCAGCCATTCGCTGAAACTGGCCGGAGATGACTTTGATGCAGCGATTATCCGATATCTCAGAAAGAAGCATAACCTGCTTGTGGGAGATCGTACAGCCGAGGATGTGAAGATCAGGATCGGCGGTGTTTATGAGCGTGTGAGTCCACTGAGTATGCAGGTGAAGGGACGGGATCTTGTGACAGGGCTTCCTAAAACTGTAGAAGTCAGCAGTTCAGAAATGCTGGAAGCATTCAGGGAAATTATTTTGCAGATCCTTGAAGTCATTCATCAGGTGTTGGAAGAAACTCCTCCTGAGCTGGCTGCGGATATTGCAACAAGAGGTATTTTGCTGACAGGCGGCGGCAGCATGCTCTTTGGTATGGATGAGCTGATTCAGGAGACAACAGGTATCCAGACAACGGCAGTAGACGACCCGATTTCTGCGGTTGCCATTGGAACAGGCCGTTATACAGAATTTATTGAAGGAAAACAGACAAAAGCCTGATAAAAGAAGATAAAATGGCGGATCAGATACTGTGCGAAGGGCAGGTGTTTGATTCGCTATTCTATTCTTCGGGTGAGGACAGTGAAGTGATGCGGACAAGTTTGATATTGAAAATAAATAGTCTGCGGCATAGTGAAAAGGGTGAGTAAATGGAAAGTATACAGGGACTTGTAGAGCATATTGTTTACCATAATGATACAAATGGGTATACTGTTTTTTCCATGATGTGTCAGGGAGAGGAGATTGTCTGTGTAGGAACTGCCACATCGCTGGATGAGGGAGAATATCTCAAGGCAGAAGGTGAATATATTGAACATCAGGTATATGGTCGTCAATTTAAAGTCAGTACAATGAGTGTTGAGATCCCGGAGGATGAATACTCCATTGAACGTTATCTTGGCTCCGGAGCGATCAAAGGTGTAGGGCCGTCATTGGCAGCCAGGATTGTGAAAAAGTTTAAGAAAGATACTTTCAGGATCATTGAAGAAGAGCCGGAAAGGCTGGCAGAGATTAAAGGTATCAGTGAGCGGAAAGCCAGAGAGATCTATCAGCAGTTTCATGAAAAGCAGGATCTGCGTCAGGCGATGATGTTCCTGGCAAAGTACGGAATTACAACAACACTCGCATTGAGAATCTACAAACAGTATGGGGAGGAGATGTACCGGATTATTCAGGAGAATCCCTATCGGTTGGCAGATGATATGAATGGGATTGGGTTTAAGCTGGCGGATGAGATTGCCAAAAAGGCCGGTATTGGTTCTCATTCGGATTTTCGAATCAGAAGCGGTATTATTTATATGCTGCAGCAGGGAACATTATCTGGTCATACCTATATTCCTGCACAGCTTCTGATCCGTAAGACGGCACAAATGCTGGAAGTGGAGGAAGAGTCAGTGGAACAGCTGCTGCAGAGTCTTCAGATGGATCGCAGGATTGTTGTGAAGAAAATTGATGATCAGCCGGTGGTCTATGGGGCTTCTCTTTATCGTTTGGAACTGGAGACAGCGGGAATGCTCAGAAATCTTGGCATTGATTATGGTGTAGATGAAAAAGAAGTGAACAAAATGCTGGATCGAATTGAAAAAAAAGAAGGCATTGTTCTGGATGAACATCAACGGGAAGCAGTTTTTGAAGCTGCGGGAAGCGGTGTTTTGATCATTACCGGTGGACCGGGTACCGGCAAAACAACGACAATCAACGCCATTATTAAATATTTGGAATATGAGGGGATGGAGATGCGTCTGGCGGCACCGACGGGCAGGGCGGCGAAGAGAATGTCAGAGGCAACAGGCCGTGAAGCCCAGACGATTCACCGAATGCTGGAAGTCTCCGGAGGGCCGGAGGACGACAGGATCAGGACACAATTTGAGCGTAATCAGGAGAATCCTCTGGAAACAGATGTCGTGATCATAGAGGAGATGTCCATGGTTGATATTTATCTGATGAATGCCCTTTTGAAGGCAGTTGCAGTTGGTACGAGACTGATCCTTGTGGGGGATGTTAACCAGCTTCCAAGTGTTGGTCCGGGCAATGTTTTGAAAGATATTATTGATTCTTCCTGCTTTCATGTGGTTCGTTTAACAAAAATTTTCCGTCAGGCATTGGAAAGCGACATTATCAAGAATGCCCATTTGATCAATGAGGGAAGACAGATTGAGCTGTCCAACAAAAGTCAGGATTTCTTTTGTTTGAAGAGATATGATGTTCAGCAGATTCTTGGTGTGATGGTGCTTCTGATTCGCGATAAACTGCCAAAGTTTGTCAATGCAAGGCCTTATGATATTCAGGTGCTGACCCCCATGCGGAAGGGGGAATTGGGTGTAGAAAGGCTCAATGTCGTGCTTCAGCATTATCTGAATCCGCCGTCACCGGACAAAAAGGAAAGGGAATTCCATCAGGGTGTGATCAGAGAAGGGGATAAGGTCATGCAGATCAAGAACAATTACCAGATCGAATGGGAGATATTAGGACATTATAATTTACCTTTAGATAAAGGCGTCGGCGTATTTAATGGTGATACAGGTATTGTTCGGGAGATCAATCATTTTGCAGAACAGCTGGTGGTGGAATTTGATGAAGGCAAACGTGTGACATACGGGTTTGCACAATTGGATGAATTGGAACTAGCATATGCCATCACAATCCACAAATCCCAGGGAAGTGAATATCCGGCAGTGATCATGCCGCTGCTGTCAGGACCAAGAATGCTTTTTAACAGAAATATTCTTTATACAGCAGTGACAAGGGCGAAAAAGTGTGTTGCCATTGTTGGTGATGAACGCACAGTTCGACATATGATCGAGAATGAAAAACAGCAGAAACGTTATACATCCCTTGATTTACGTATAAAAGAGATGCATCAGCTGCAGTAATCCCATTTTTTTCGGCAAAAAAATAGTAAAATTTTGAAAAAACTTTTTAATTGCTGTCACATTATGCAAAATAAAACCGTATAAGTAGTGTAAGGCGGTTCAAAAGAACGCCGGTTAAAATATTTCTGGGAGGGGGGCTGCAATATGCATGAAGAAACTGGAGGACCGAAGAACAGCCATACAACAGACGCAGATCAGAATAATCGTCAGGCAGAGTTGAAGGGGTATGGCGAAGAGATTGAGCTGCAGGATGAAACGATACATAAGATTCTGATGATGCTCGATCAGCAAATTCTTTGTGAAACCTTTGATGAAGAAGATACTGTATCAGAGTTGGACGGATCACCGGATTTTTCACAGGCATTTAAGGACAGAATGCGTACAATGGTTGCCGAAAGATTTGGGCAGGAAGCGGCCGAAGATTTTATTGACAGGACAAGTTATATGTACGAGGAGGCTTCACCGGAGGTAAAAACGGCAGAAAGAATGTCTCAAAACCAATATGCCGAGTTGCCTTTAGAAGCTTTGTCAGATGCTGAAGAATCAACAGAAACAGAGATAATCTCTCAATTCCATAAAATGTCAGGAAGAACAGGGAATTTTATGAAATGGCTTGTTCGTGCAGCTGCAGTGATGTTTGCAGTGCTGACGGTATTCACAGTGCATAAAGTTGGTTATGTACAGGCGATTGGCTTACCCGGAGTGGATTCAGATCTGGAGACAGCTGTAGAGTATTCTAAAATTGGCTCATTAAAAGATGTTATATCTCAGCTTGATTATACGAATTATCCGCAGAAACTGGAGCAAATTAGTGTACCTGCAAAAGTACCGGATGGATTTAAAGAGCTGAGCAGAGAACAGGCTTCTGTATTTATTAATATTTTTTATGAAAATTCCTCGAAGCAGTGGTATCAATATCAGCAGACAACAGTCGGGTCAAGTTCATTCATTGATACGGAAGAGGGAGATTGGGAAGATGTGGATGTTGGCCAATGGCCGGGAGCTTATAACAGCAAAGGAGATACAGGTAATCTTTGGTGGTTTGACTATAATTATGCTTACCAATTGCAGGGAGATTTATCCAAAGAAGAAATGATTGAGATAGCAGAGTCTTTAGTCAGAGAAAAATGATAGGGGATAATTTATGAAAAGATTGATTGCATTTTTAATGATGATAGCTGTTTGCATGAGTTTATTGATTTTTCCGGCATTGGCGGATGATGACTATCCGGAAGTTGGATTTGATTTCGAGGCTTTTGAAGCGCAGGAGAAAATCGACGGGCAGCCGAATATGGCGCGATGGAAATATACATCTTCCACATCTCAGGATTTGGAAATTTATAAAAAAGAAGCAACGGCAGCAGCAAATGTTACGGGATACAGAGACAAAGCAACAAAAATCGTCATTTATATGTACATTCAGCAGCTGAAAGATGGTAAATGGCATACGCTTGATTCCCATCGATACTCATTTGATAATTGGCATGCATCAAAGGAAATAACATATTCACCGTGTCCGCATGGTTATACCTATCGTTTGAAGTGCAGCTATTATGTTTATTCAAACGGTTATTATGATAATATTGATGCTACAACAGCTAATTTTGTTTACAAGTAGATCCTTTTTCAAACCTCATTTATAGAAGGATGCCCGGGGCTTTCAGACAGAAGTCATGAAAGCTGCCGGGCAATTTTTATGTCGAAGGATAATAATTGCAAGGGCAAAATCATAGGTGTATACTGGGAACATCCCCGCAATACATAGAAGAATTCGGAATAGGATCCGCTTAATTTATCGTATAACACAATAAAGCCGCGTACAACCGTTGGCGTCAGTCGTACACAGCTTTATTGTGTGTTATATTATTTATAGGGAGGATGATTATCTGCCGGATGGGTGCCAACAGATAGCCATTAGTATAGCAGGATGAGGAACAATGTTATGAACCCCGTCCCGGAGAAGATCGGGTAGGTGATGTGAATGTGGTTCAAGCATTCTGAATTATCTTCTCGCCTATATATTAAAGCAAACGGTGTGCCAAGTCAAAACAATGCCAAATGGGGGCGGATTTGCTGAATTTAGCATGCAAATGGCTTTTTTTGCGTCAAAATCGGGTTTTAAGACAAAAGAGTGTGTCTTTAAAATAGACATATGAAATCTGAAAATTAAGAAAACATTGTAAAATACGGGAAAATAAGTGTCTATAAAATATACATACATCGAAGAATGAATGTACATTTTATAGACATAAAGACGGACAGTAAAAACGAAACGACTGAAAGACAGACTGTGTACTAAAAAAAGAACATTATAAATTTAGTGATCATGGATATTCAGATCTTTCATTTTCTTGTAGAGCAGTGAGCGATGGATACCCAGCTGTCTGGCGGCTGCCTGACGATTACCGCCGTTATCACGCAGTGCATTGGAGATCAGCTGGCGTTCAAGGCAGGCAATTTCGTAGTGGTAATAACCGTCAGTGCTCTCAAGGGGGGATGCCTTTTTGTAAGCCTGGATATATTCAGGCAGATGCTGCGGAAGAATCTCACTGCCTTCACAGATAATGGCTGCACGGTCGATGACATTGCGAAGTTCTCGGACATTGCCCGGCCAGTTGTGAAGGTTAAGAAGATCCATAGCCTCCTGAGACATATGGAGATGAGACTGCTGATACATATCCGCTTTCTGTGACAGAAGATTGCTGCACAGAAGCGGCAGATCTTCGATACGCTCTCTGAGGGGCGGAATATTGATATTGATGACATTCAGTCTGTAGTACAGATCAGAACGAAAACTTCCGTTTTTCATGGAACTGGAGAGGTTTTCATTGGTGGCGGCGATAACACGGGCCTTAAAGGGGACTTTCTTGTTGCTGCCCAGAGGAACATATTCCTTGGATTCCAGTACACGGAGAAGCTTTACCTGCATGTCCATGGGCATGGTGCCTAGTTCATCCAAAAAGAGTGTGCCTTCGCCGGCCAGTTCAAATTTACCAATTTTGCCGTCCTTTCGCGCGCCTGTGAATGCACCGCTTTCGTAGCCGAACAATTCAGCTTCCAGAAGCTCTTTTGGAATGGAGGAACAGTTAAGACTGACGAAGGGTTGATGGCTGACCAGACTGGCATTGTGGATCGCCTGAGCAAAGAGTTCTTTGCCTGTGCCGCTTTCACCCTGGATCAGAACACTGGCATCACTGCGGGCGATGGTCTGACCAAGATGCTTCAGATTCAGCATTTTCTGATTGTTGGTGATGATGTCGTCGAAGTGATATTGAGCAGCGTACATCTTGGCAATTTCGCTGCGGTAAGCCTTGAAATTGTCTTCAAGTTTGGACATGCGGTTGTGCAGATGGGCGATTTCTTTGATATCTCGGAAGATAATTGTGCCGGCTGCACCGATGACTTCATGATTGTGGATCAGAGGAATTCGATTGGTGATGACCATGGAGCCGTTGATTTCCTGAAGCTGCATGAGTTCTTTGACACCTGTCTGGGCAACGATATGAAGACGGGTGTTTTCAATGACTTCTGTGACATGACGGCCGACAGCGGCGGATGCCTTTATATTAAAAAATTTCTCATAGTACCATTTGATGATATAGCCGTCACGGTCGACGAGACACATACCATAATGCTCAGTATCGAGAATATCGGATAGTGTATCGATACTATCTGTCAATTTATCAAAATATTCTTTATGTGTCATGATAATTACCAAACCCTTTGAAAGTTCCGAAATTCCGGAAGTGAACAGTGTCATGCTTTATTATAGCATAGAAGCGATAAAAGGAAAAGGACAGCCAACGATCGGCTGTCCTTTTGGAGAAGGTATATTTATTTGGGGTGTAATAAAAATATAATGTATTGGGGGTTTACGCTTATTATACTAGCATGAATAATGAGGGAAGTGTTCACAAAATTAGCTGTAAATAAACTATTTTTGTATACAAAATGCCATGACGAAAGGAGCAGTTGAGCAATTTGATAAAAATAAATGGTATTCCTAGTGGTTTACTGGGGAAAATGCTGTGATGTTGAAGAAAATAGCAGATATTCTCTATCCGGAGGAGTGTCCAGTATGCCAGAAAATACTGGCTGAATCTGATGACAGGAAGATGCATGTGCATCGCCGCTGCTATCGAAAGCTAAAAAGAATTAGAGAACCGATGTGCAGGCGATGCGGTAAACCGGTTCTTTCTGAACAGCAGGAGTATTGTTTTGATTGTTCTAAGCGTACGGTGAATTACGAGGCCGGGCATAGCCTGTGGGTCTATGATGCCGTCAGTTCAGAATCAGTATTTCATTATAAATACAGCGGAAAGCAATCTTATGCAGATTTTTATGCGGAAGCGCTGGTATGTTTCTATGGAGAATGGATAGATTCCCTGCAGGTACAGCAGATAATTCCCGTTCCCCTCAGCAGACAGAAGCTGAAGATCCGCGGGTACAATCAGGCCGGAATTCTGGCAGAAAAAATCGGGGATAAGCTGCAGATTCCGGTAAACAACAGCGGATTGTCCAGAATTCATAGTACAGCACCCCAGAAAGAATTGGGAAAAGCGGAGCGTGAGAAAAATCTCAGAGATGCTTTTCGGGCGAATGAGAAACATCTGACGGATATCAGAAGGGTATTATTGATTGATGATATTTATACAACGGGAAGTACGGTGAATTATTGTGCCGGAGCATTAAGAGCAGCAGGTGTTGAAAAGGTGTGGTTTTTAACGTTGTGTACGGGTGCCGTATTTTAGAAGGGGAGAAGGCCTGCTCCCCCCCTTCTTGAAAATAACCGGATTTTATTTCCACTCAAAGACACCGCGGTTTAAAACAGGTTTATTGTTGGTGAGATTCATAAAGCGGAAGTAGGCTTTATGGTCGTCCATCTTCCACAGCTGCAGGCGGACCGGTGTATCAGGGAAGAGAACGGAACTCATCTGGGCGGCCATGCGTGTCATACGCTCAGGTTCACCCGGGATCAAAGCCTGAATAGCGAGACGGCATGAGAAGCCGAAAGAACACAATCCCTGCATGAAAGATGTTTCAAAGCCCATTTTCTGTGCATATTCCGGATCAACATGAACAAGATTGGTATCGCCTGTCAGACGGTAGAGAAGATTCTGAACAGGGCTGATATAATCATCCAGTTCGAAATCCGGTTCGCGATCAGGAATTACAACGTCGCTCTTTGGCATCGGTTTGCCGCCAAAACCGCCGGCTTCATGGAAGAAGGTGGTGGAATAATTGGTACATACCATATTGCCTGCTTCGTCGCGGACGTCGATCCGGGTTTTGACAACAGCTCCTTTGCCCTCACCGCGGTCATAGACATCAGTGATGACATCCTGATACTGGAACGTGCCTTTGATCGGATCAATCGGACGATACATAATGATCTCATGATCCATATTCAGAAAAGAAATAGTTGGTTTGATGATTTCATCAGCCAGCATAGAAGCCGGAAGGGGCATCCACTGATAAGGGCGTACATTGACAGTTCCCCAATAAGGAATTGTGCCGTAGGTAGGAAGTGCTTTCAGATATTTTTCATATGTATACATGAGATCATTGCGTCCGGCACCGACAGCCAGCGCATACAAAGCAACATCCCGCCAGTTATATTCCATATAACGGGGTTCCATTTTTTTGCCAACTAATAA
>JBNMJG010000013.1:0-11635 GCA_050873705.1 Coprococcus sp.
CGCTTTTCCTGCCGTATATTGCATATTATACAAAAAAAACGGCAATTTTTCGTGAAAAATCCCATGCGTTATGAATGTTTATAATTTAACACTTGCATTTCATCAGGCCGTATCGTATAGTAAAATTATATGTATGCAATACACTCGGTACGACATTCAGCGTTCCTGCTGTTGTTCGTAGAATAAAAAATAAGGGGAATGACAGATTGTATTTGCAAAGTTAAAAAAGGAGGTTTCTCAAAGTGGGAGAAGTACAAATCAAACCATTCAAACGTGTTCTCGTCGCTAACCGCGGTGAAATCGCAATCCGTGTTTATCGTGCTCTGAATGAGCTGGGTATTACAACCGTCGGTATTTATTCCAAGGAAGACCGCTATGCTCTCTTCCGTTCCAAAGCAGATGAATCCTATCAGCTGAAAGAAAATAAAGGTCCTGTTGATGCTTATCTGGACATCAAAGGTATTATTGAAATTGCCAAAAAGGCAAATGTTGATGCCATTCATCCGGGCTACGGTTTTCTCTCTGAGAATCCAGACTTTGTTGAAGCCTGTGAAGAAGCCGGTATCGTATTTATCGGACCTTCCAAAGACATCATGAATGCCATGGGTGATAAGATTTCTTCCAAGCAGATGGCCATCAAAGCCGGCGTTCCGATCATCCCTGGTGTGGATCACGCATTAAAGTCCGAAGAAGAAGTCATGAAAGTTGCTGAAATGGTGGGTTATCCGGTTATGCTGAAAGCCTCCAACGGCGGCGGCGGCCGTGGTATGCGTATCGTCAACAGCGCTGAAGACATGCCGAAGGAATACCGCGAAGCCTGCAACGAATCCAAGAAAGCTTTCGGTGATGATCAGATCTTCATCGAGAAATATATCCGTGGACCAAAGCATATCGAAGTACAGGTGCTTGCAGATAATTACGGTAATGTTGTTCACCTTTACGATCGTGACTGCTCTGTGCAGCGCCGTCATCAGAAGGTTGTCGAATATGCCCCTGCATTCAGCATTCCTGAAGCAACACGTCAAATCATTTTCGACAGCGCCATCAAGCTTTGTAAGCAGGTCGGCTACAGAAATGCCGGTACACTTGAATTCCTTGTAGACCAGGAAGGTCATCCATACTTTATTGAGATGAATCCTCGTGTCCAGGTTGAACATACCGTTTCCGAGATGGTTACAGGCATCGATATTGTAGCTTCTCAGATTCTCATTGCCGAAGGTTATCCGCTGAACAGCCCTGAGATCAATATTCCGTCCCAGGATGCTGTCAAGTGTCAGGGATTCTCAATCCAGACACGTGTTACAACAGAGGATCCGTCCAATAACTTCCTTCCGGACACAGGCAAGATCACGGTTTATCGTTCCGGTTCAGGCAACGGTATCCGACTTGACGGCGGCAACGCTTATGCAGGTGCTGAAATTCTTCCATATTATGACAGCCTTCTTGTAAAAGTGATCACACACGACCGTACATTTGACGGTGCCATCCGCAAGTCTCTCCGTGCACTGAAGGAACTGCGTATCAGAGGTGTCAAGACCAATGTGCCTTTCCTGATCAATGTGATCAACCATGAGACATTCAGAGCCGGCAAGTGCTACACTACTTTTATAGAAGAAACACCTTCTCTGTTCCAGCTGCAGCGCAGCCAGGACCGTGCGACCAAGATCATCGAATTCCTTGGTGACAGAATCGTCAATACAACCGGCGGTGACAAACCATTTTATGAAAACCGTGAACTTCCGCAGTTCGATGAAGAAGCGACTGTTTACGGTGCCAGAGACGAATTTCTGAAACTCGGTGCCAGAGATTTCACTCAGAAGATTTTAGCCGACAAGAAATTATACGTAACAGATACAACCATGCGTGATGCCCAGCAGTCCCTGATGGCAACCCGTATGCGTACAAAAGATATCGCCGGTGCAGCCCGTGCAACCAATGCATTTATGCAGAATGCTTATTCCGTTGAATGCTGGGGCGGTGCCACATTCGATACAGCCTATCGTTTCCTTAAGGAATCTCCATGGAAGCGTCTTGAAATCCTCCGTGAGAGAATGCCGAACACCATGCTCCAGATGCTGCTGCGTGCATCCAACGCCGTTGGTTACAGCAACTATCCGGATAATGTGGTCAAAAACTTTATTGATGTTTCCTCCAAAGCCGGCATCGATATTTTCAGAATTTTCGACTCCCTGAACTGGGTTGAAAATATGAAGATGCCAATCGAAGAAGCATTAAAGACAGGCAAGATTGTGGAAGGTACGCTTTGCTATACAGGCGATGTTACAAATCCGAAGGAAAAGAAATACACACTGGATTATTATGTCAAGAAAGCCAAAGAGCTCGAAGCACTGGGTATTCATACCTTCTGCATCAAGGATATGGCAGGTCTTCTGAAACCATATGCCGCCAAAGAACTGATCGGTGCGCTGAAGTCCGAACTGAAGATTCCAGTTCACCTTCATACACATGATTCTACAGGCAACGGTGTTGCAACTGTCCTGATGGCTGCAGAAGCCGGCGTTGATATCGTCGATTTGGCCATTGAATCCATGAGTACTCTGACCAGTCAGCCATCCATGAACTCTGTTGTTGCTGCCCTGCAAGGTACAAACCGTGATACTGGCCTTGATCTTGATGAACTCAGTGAGCTTGGCCGCTACTATGGCAGAGTCCGCAAAGTTTACAAGCAGTTTGAAAGCGGTATGAACGCACCAAACGTTGATATTTACAAGTACGAAATCCCAGGCGGTCAGTACTCCAACCTTCTTGCTCAGGTTGAAAGCATGGGTATGAAGAATCAGTTCGAAGAAATCAAAGAACTGTACAGACAGGCCAATGAGCTTCTCGGCAATGTTACAAAAGTTACACCTACATCCAAGGTTGTCGGCGATATGGCCATCTTTATGATGAAAAACGGTCTGACCAAAGACAATATCTTTGAACTCGGCCAGGATCTCTCCTTCCCAGCCTCTGTTGTTGACTACTTCAAGGGTATGATCGGACAGCCTGAAGGCGGATTCAATCCTGAACTTCAGAAGATGATCCTCAAAGGTGAGAAGCCGATCACTGTCCGTCCGGGTACACTGCTTCCGGATGTAGATTTTGACTCCGTTAAGGCAATGCTGAAGGACAAATACGATCTCTCAGATTTCTCCGATTACCAGCTGGATCTGAAGGCTGTCAGCTACGCTCTTTATCCGAAGGTATACGAAGATTACTGCGAACATTTCCAGGCATACAATGATGTTACACGTCTTGAAAGCCATGTTTACTTCTATGGCCTGCGCCGCGGTGAGGAAACAACCCTTAAGATTGGCGAAGGTAAAGATCTGTTGATCAAATTTATGGAAATGTCTGCCCCTGATGAAGAAGGCAAGCGTGTCCTCAGCTTCGAAATCAATGGTTCTGTCCGTGAAGTTACTGTTCAGGATAAGAAACTTGAAGTTAAGTCTGATAAGAAGCTGAAAGCCGATAAGTCCAACCCGGCTCATGTTGGTTCTACAATTCCGGGTACAGTCAGCCAGGTATTCGTCAAAGAAGGCGAAGAAGTGAAACAGAACCAGCCGCTGCTCGTACTCGAGGCCATGAAGCTAGAGACAACCGTTGTTGCCAAACAGGACGGTGTTATCGACAAGATTTACGTTGCTGCAGGCGATCGCGTCAACACCGGCGATCTGCTGCTGTCATTCCAGAAATAATACCTTATACAGGTACCAAAAAGCTCCTGCCACTTTGAGGTGGCAGGAGCTTTTTATATTAACGTCCTGTACTATGCTGACAAACATATTCATCCATGGAATAGTCTATGATAACTTTCCTGCATTCCGGGCAATGATATGCCATACAGGTTGCCTGTCCAAGATTATTCGAGCTCAACGAAAACTCTTCATCTCTTGCAATTGTTGTCTTGAATAATTTCTTCTCTGTGTTCTTTGTAAAAATAATTTCTCTGGCGCTCTTCACTGCACCGTTTATCATTTCTTTTCCGCAAAATGGACACTTCATAGATTGTACCTCCTTATTGAATACTTAAAGTTTTATTTGAATGTTATAGTGCTTTATTCTCTTTCCAACGCCCTGATACCAGGAACACCACGATCAATATGATTGCTCCGACGGATGCCATCGGTCCGGCAAGTCCTACCCCCGATAAGCCAAGTTTCAGCACCAGTCCACAGATAATGGCCACAGGTACCCTGAGTATGATTGCAGACAGCATATTGTTAACCATAGAAAAGGCCGTATGGCCGGCACCGGTAAACAGGCCATTGATACAGAAGACAAAAGGCATTAATAAATAATCAAAACTGAATGTTCTGATATACTGTACACCATATTTCAGCATTTCCGGTTCATCATTAAAAAGACGCAGTATATGTTCAAAAGATGTCTGCGCGACGATAAATATACAGCCGCTGATGCAGACAGCAATCACTGTACCAATCTTACATGTCTTAACCGCTCTGTCCCATTTGCCTGCACCGATATTCTGCGCGCACATCGTCGCAATAGAAGCCCCCATCGCCACTGCCGGAAGCACTGCAAAACTATTGAATTTTGCTACAACCCCCACAGCCGCTGACGCATTGACGCCGCCGATAATATTGACCAATGTGGTAACGATCATAAAGGAAATGCTGGTTACACCATTTTGAATAGCCGTTGGTGTACCCAGTCTCAGAATCTTTACAACCTTTTCTTTCTTAATAGTAAAAGAAGATGGCTTGAAGTCAAATACAAAGTCATTACGGATCATAACAATGATACAGGTGATCATGCTGACAGCCTGAGAAAAAACAGTGGCAATGGCTGCACCCAGCGCACCCATTTTCAGTCCTGCCACCAGTATAAGATCAAGAATTACATTGGTAATGCAGGCAATCAGTACAAAATACAATGGCCGCTTACTGTCTCCCATACCTCTCATGACAGCACTGAACACATTATAACCAAATATAAATATCAAGCCGAGAACTGTTACCGTCAAATAACGATCGGCTTCTGCAAATGATTCTGCAGGTGTCTGGATCAATCGAAGTATCGGCTTTTTGAGGGCCAGCATTAACACGGTAATGACTATTGCGGCAATTGTTAATGTTGTCAGCAATGTTGCCGTCGTCTCCTGCATATCCTTTCGCCTTTTGGCCCCCAGATACTGGGCGATCAATACCGTTCCCCCTGTGCAGAGGCCGACAACAATATTGGTCAAAATCAGTGTAACCTGACTTCCAAGATTTACCCCCGACATACTGGTTGTTCCGCTGAACTGTCCTACAATCAGCATATCCGCCACACTGTACAGTGACTGGACGATATTCGACGCCAGAAAAGGCAGTGAAAACAGTATCAGCTGTTTTGCAACATTGCCTTCTGAAAGATTATTTTCAAAACTACTCATTGTAATTACCTCTTTTGTACTTTTATCTATTTAATATAGTAACGTAAACAGGCCTTAATGGCAATAAGTATTCTCCAGCATACTATAACAACTTCCTACTCTTTCATTCACAAAAAAATCCCCCGTACTTCGGCATTTGCCGAAATACAGGGGATAGGGGAAAATGATTATCTTACAACACTATCTATGCCATTAGTCCTCGATATGTGTTGTGGTTGTTGTGAGGCCGTTGGCATCGGCATCTACATTGATGCAGTCACCCGGCTCTAATTCATTGCCAAGGATCATCTTTGCAACCATGGTTTCAACGTTCTTCTGGATATAACGTTTCAGTGGACGTGCACCATAGACCGGATCATAACCATGCTCTGTAATATAATCCTTTGCAGCCGGTGTTAACTGAAGTGTTAACTCCTTCGTTTCAAGACGTTTATTCAGACGTCCGATCAGAATATCAATGATACCGCTGATATTGTCCTTCGTCAGAGGCTTGAACATAATGATTTCATCCAGACGATTCAGAAATTCCGGTCTGAAATGTGCCTTCAGATCATTCATTGTATTCTGTCTTGCTTCCTCGCTGATATTGCCTTCACTGTCAATGCCATCTAGCAGATAGGAAGAACCAATGTTGGAAGTCATGATCAGAATGGTATTCTTGAAGTCTACCGTTCTGCCCTGAGAATCAGTAACACGACCATCATCAAGAATCTGAAGCAATACATTGAAGACATCCGGATGGGCCTTCTCGATTTCATCGAAAAGGATAACAGAATAAGGTTTTCTTCTGACAGCTTCTGTCAACTGACCGCCCTCTTCATAACCAACATATCCTGGAGGCGCTCCAATCAGTCTGGACACGGAGAACTTCTCCATGTACTCACTCATATCGATACGTACCATATTGTTCTCATCATCGAACAGATTCTCAGCCAGTGCCTTGGCAAGTTCTGTCTTACCTACACCGGTAGGTCCAAGGAACAGGAATGAACCGATCGGTCTGTTCTCATCCTGAATACCTGCCTTAGAACGGATAATAGCTTCCGTAACCTTTGATACGCCTTCCTCCTGACCGATGACACGTTTGTGCAGTTCATCATCCAGGTGAAGAATCTTGTTACGTTCACTCTCTGTCAGTTTTGCAACCGGAATACCTGTCCATCTGGACACAATTCTTGCAATTTCTTCATCTGTCACACGTTCACGAAGGATAGAATTCTCTTCTCCGTGAACACGGGCTTCTTCTTCTTCCAGCTGTTTCTTCAACTGAGGCAGTTTGCCGTACTGAAGTTCAGCAGCTTTGTTCAGATCATAATTTCTCTGAGCAAGTTCAATCTGTTTGTTCAGATCTTCAATCTGCTGACGCAGGCTCTGCAGTTTCTCAACATCCTGCTTCTCATCATCCCATTTTGCTTTCTGAACCTTGAAATCTTCTCTCAGTTCTGCAATCTCATGGGTAATGTTCTGCAGACGTTCCTTGCTGAGTTTGTCGTCTTCTTTCTTAAGCGCGGCTTCCTCAATCTCCAGCTGCATGATCTTACGTGAAATCTCATCCAGCTCTGTCGGCATGGAATCAAGTTCTGTCTTGATCATCGCACAGGCTTCATCCACAAGGTCGATGGCCTTGTCCGGAAGGAAACGGTCTGTAATGTATCTATGTGAAAGCGTTGCAGCTGCTACAAGGGCACTATCTGTAATCTTAACGCCGTGGAATACTTCATATCTTTCTTTCAGGCCACGCAGAATAGCAATGGTATCTTCAACTGTCGGTTCATCAACCATAACAGGCTGGAAACGACGTTCAAGGGCTTTATCCTTCTCGATGTACTGTCTGTATTCATCCAGAGTTGTCGCACCGATACAGTGGAGTTCACCTCTGGCCAGCATAGGCTTCAGCATATTGCTGGCATCCATGGCACCGTCTGTCTTACCGGCACCAACAATCAGATGCAGCTCATCAATAAAGAGGATAATCTCGCCATCGCTCTTCTTAACCTCAGCCAGAACAGCTTTCAGACGCTCTTCAAATTCACCTCTGTACTTGGCACCGGCTACCAGTGCACCCATATCCAGAGAATAAATCTTCTTGTCCTTCAAGCCATCCGGTACATCGCCCTTCACAATACGCTGTGCCAGTCCTTCGATAACTGCGGTTTTACCAACACCGGGTTCACCGATCAGTACCGGATTATTCTTCGTCTTACGAGAAAGGATACGGATAATATTACGAATCTCTGTATCACGGCCGATGACCGGATCCATCTTCTGGGCCCGTGCCTTGCCTACCAGATCTTCTGCATATTTGCTCAGGCTATCATAAGTTGCTTCCGGGTTATCACTTGTCACACGCTGATTGCCTCTGACAGTGGAAAGTGCCTGAAGGAAACCTTCTCTGGTCACTTCGAAATTTCTCAATAATGTCTTGATATTGCTGTTTGCAGTTTCAATTAATGCCAAGAAAAGATGTTCAACAGATACATACTCATCATCCATCTGTTTCGCTTCTTCTTCCGCCTGCATCAATGTACGGTTCAGGTCATCACTCAGATAAACCTGACCGCCGGATACCTTCACAAGCTTCTCAACAAGCTTCGTCGCCTGTACCTTAAATCCTTCATGATTAATACCCATCTTCGCCAGAAGTCTGTCAATCAGACTCTCTTCCTGGGTCAACAGGCTCAGAAGCAGATGCTCCTGCTCAATCTTCTGGTTACCATACTGATAAGCCAGTTTCTGACAATCCTGCACCGCCTGCAGGGACTTCTGTGTAAATTTATTTAAATCCATATTCATGCCTCCTTTGGAAACAATGTACTTAATTCTTTATTGTTATCTATATGAAACACGGCACGCTGATTCATGCCGTGTTAATTTTCTTCTTTCTTGTCTCGCTTAAACCATTCCCTGAACTTACGGACAATGAACGACTGCTTCGGTTGACGTCCTTCACCATCCGGCTTCTGTCCTCCAGCATTAAACGGGAAATTATAAAACAAATCGTCATACATATTATGTTCATCATCTGATGAACCATCATATCGCATACCCATCATTCATTCTCCTTTCCTTTGTTCTATACGTAATATAACACGCATTATTAGCACTGTCAATAGGAGAGTGCTAATTTTTTTGTATTTTTTTCAAAAAATCAGAAAAAGCATTAACTCTATTGCTAATGCTTTTTCCTATTTGGAATCATTTACCCAAAAATACAGTTGACATTTCTATTAAAATCCCCCTATTATTATAGTTGTTTTGATTTCCCAAAGAAAGGATAAACTACCATGATCCATATAAGACTTGCTCAAAAAGAAGATTTAGAAAACATTATGCCCCTCTACGCCTATGCCAGAAAGTTTATGGCAGCCAACGGCAACCCAAATCAATGGAGCGGCAATTATCCTGCCGCAGAGGATATTCTAAAGGATATCGCCAATCATAATTATTATATCTGCACACCAGAAGACCGGCCTGATGAAATCGTCGCCGGGTTTGCATTTATTATAGGAAGAGAACCAAATTATACAGTAATTGAACAAGGCCAATGGCACTCCAATCTCCCCTACGGCACCATTCACCGGATTGCCTCCAATGGCCTGGAAAAGGGCATTGCCCGCGCCTGCTTCGATTTTTGCCGCAGCAAAATCAACTGTCTGCGTATCGACACCCATGCAGACAATCATCCAATGCAAAAAGCCATCAGCAGCTATGGATTCCGATACTGCGGAATTATCCATGTTGCCGATGGCACACCAAGAAATGCTTATGATTTAGTTTAGTATTCTTTGCTGTATGCTGTCATGTCAAATCTCTGTCCGGCGCTGTTATCCGGCAATAAGCATACACAAAGGCATGGTGATGATCGACAATAATGTTGTCACCGTAAAAAGCTCTGTGGCATAGCGGTCATCCCGGTCATACATGATCGCCATTGTGATGGTCATTGCTCCCGCCGGACAGGCTGCTGTGACAGCGGCAACTGTCCGCATCTGTGCATCGATGGGCAGAAATCTCAGTATCACACAGAAAATACCTGCTGATACAACAAGTCTCAGCAATGAAACCATAAAAAGCCGCTTCTTCGTCAGTACTTCCTTAAAATTCAGCTGTGTCATGATCGCGCCGGATAAAAGCATTGCCAGCGGCGTATTCATATCACCTATGGCACTCATAGCAAAATCAATACTTTCCGGCAGACGAATTTGAAAAATAAAGAAAACCATACCGGCAGCGACAGCAATAAGACATGGATTAACCAGTTTCTTCAGCTGAAAACCGCCCTTGTCAAGCAGCATAATCCCATGCGTCCAGCAGAACATATGAAAGACCGCCACAAAAACCGTTGCATAGATAACACCAATATTGCCAAAAAGTGCATATCCCAGAGGCACACCTATAAATCCACAGTTATCATATGTCACCGCAAACTTTTCCACCGCCAGATCATACCCTTCTTTCTCCTGAAGAAGAAAATGCCCCAATACAATCGAAATCATATAGCTTATCACTGCCAACACAAAAAGAATTCCCATTTTTTTCAGCAGATCACCATCATAATCCATCTGAAATGAAATAAAAATCAAAATCGGATTCACAACCAATGTACTGAGTCTGGACAACCGCTGCTTTGTATAATCATCTATAATACCGATCTTGCAGCAGATCACGCCTACGACCATGATAATAAAAATGGATATAATTTTCCCAAATACCGTTGCCACTACCATCTGATTTTCCGCCTTTCATCTTCATACACTTCAATATCGATCTTCGTCATTTTACTCACTGGAACATCAACTCAATTTGTACTTTTATCATTTCAGCATCCATAGTACTACATACCGGTATACCGGTCAAGGGCAAATTCATTGACCTCCCGGATATTTTATTGTATGATACTACTATATGTACATATATACTTTAACTTTTTAGATTTAAGGAGATATTATGCTGCCATTAAATGAACAGGCTTATCAGCATCTTCGAAAACAGATTCTCAACAATCAACTGTCTTACCACGAGATTTACTCTGAGACAAAATTATCCCAAGAACTTGGCATATCCCGCACACCTCTGCGAGATGCGGTTCACCGTCTGGCTCAGGAAGGCTATATTGATATTATTCCAAGCAAGGGATTTTCCCTCCATCAGCTTAATATTGATGACGTCAACGAGACACTGCAGATTCGTTCCGCACTGGAAAGTTATTGTACTCTGCAAATCACCAAAGAATCCGGCAGCCCAAAAGCCCGTCAGCTATTTTCTGAGCTGGAAGAACTGACCCGGCAAATGGAATCCATTGCCCAGACGTCCCATTCCATTGATGATTTCTGCCAATACGATTTCCGCTTCCACACAAGGATCATCGAATATCTGGGCAACCAACAGTTTACCGCTTTATTCTCCGCATCTATGTACCGTATGCGCAAGCTTGCAGAACTTTCCCTTCAGCATGAAGGCCGAATGAAAAACACTTGTGAAGAACATCAGGCGATCCTGAAAGCCATGCGTTCCGGAGATGTCGCACATATTTCTGAAATCACGATTTTCCATATGGAACAGCCAAAAGACATCAGTCTGGAAGACTTATAATCCTCCGGACTGATGTCTTTTTATGCAATACGCACTCTTACAATGTTGTTCCATGGTCCACGATCAGATACTGTCCTGTTACTGCGGCTGATGCATCCTCTGCAAAGAACAGAATGGCATTGGCCTGATCCTCCACACTGGATTCCGGCAAAGACATATCCATATGCTGTGCACAGCGTTCAGCAAACCATGTAGAAAATTCAGCAACTTTTTCCGGTGTATTCAGCGGTGTCGGTGTTGGCCCCGGGCAAACGGCATTGCAGCGGATACCGTTCGGCGCCAGCTGAATGGCCACATTCTTTGTCATGGCCAGTGCCGCTGATTTCGCTGCCGAATAGGAAATACCGCCGTTACCGAGCACGCCGCCAATGGAAGAAACATTGATGATCGAGCCTTTTCCTGCCGCCATCATATGCGGGATCGTATCTTTCATCATGTAGAACAGAGAGCTCTGGTCAATGGCGATAATCTCATCCCACCATTCATCTGTACACTCTGTGATTGGGCGGTGTTTGTCCACAATACCGGCATTATTCACCAAAATATCCACTTTGCCAAACGTATCAACAGCCGCTTTTACAACCGCACTGCAATCCTCATGCCTTGAAACATCCGCTTTCACTGTCACAACATGGACCCCATACC
>JBNMJG010000014.1:0-11609 GCA_050873705.1 Coprococcus sp.
AACTTATGTCCGTCTTCCCCCGTCATCACGGACTGTACCACATGCCCTGCCACAATCTCACAGCTGATGCTCTTATCTGCCGCATTCCGTTTAAATGTCTCAAATTCTTCGTTTAAGTTACGATTTAACATAAATACCTCCCTCTTTCCCCGTTTACCCCCAAGGTTCAAATAATATCTACAACATGCGTTAAAAAGAGTATAGCATGCCAGCTTTTCACGGTAAAATATCATCCGTTGACAAATTTCGCCCTAAGTACAACTTCATCGACATCCAACATATTCAAATATGCTTTTATCACAAAATCTACCGACATTTTACCCTAAAAAATTTTCAAAACTTTTTCCGTTTCTTTACTTCTTTTATTTTCAAATGTAAAATACCATGTCAAAAAAGACTGCTGTCAAAACAATTTCATTTTGTTTTGACAGCAGTCTCCTTCAATTTCTATCTACGATTCTATCGTTTTCTGTATTTTAATTAGTGATGGAACAGTCTGATACCTGTAAAGCACATAGTCATACCATATTTATTGCAGGTTTCAATAACCTGATCATCTCTGACAGAACCACCCGGCTGAGCCACATATTTCACGCCGCTCTTATGCGCTCTCTCAATATTATCTCCAAATGGGAAGAATGCATCTGAGCCAAGCGCTATATCCTGAAGTTTGTCAAGCCATGCTCTCTTTTCTTCACGGGTAAACACTTCCGGCTTTTCAGTAAATGTTCTCTCCCATTCGCCATCTGCCAAAAGATCCATGTATTCATCACCAATATAAAGATCAATGGCGTTGTCTCTGTCGGCACGTCCGATTTTCTCCTTAAACGGCAGGTTCAATACCTTTGGATTCTGACGAAGGAACCAGTTATCTGCTTTCTGACCTGCCAGGCGGGTACAGTGGATACGGCTCTGCTGACCGGCTCCGATACCGATGGCCTGTCCGCCCTTCGCATAGCATACAGAGTTGGACTGTGTATATTTCAATGTAATAAGTGCGATCACCAGATCAATCTTAGCTGATTCCGGCATTTCTTTGCTTTCAGTAACGATATTGTTCAGCATCTCTTTGTCAATAACCAGTTCATTTCTTCCCTGTTCAAATGTAATGCCGAATACTTCCTTGTGTTCCACAGGCGCCGGGCGATAGGACGGGTCAATCTGGATGACATTGTAATTGCCTTTTTTCTTAGCTTTCAGCATTTCAAGTGCCTCTGGTTCATAGCCCGGTGCAATGACACCGTCTGAAACTTCACGCTTGATCAGTTTGGCAGTCGCCACATCACACACATCTGACAGGGAAATAAAATCGCCGAAAGATGACATTCTGTCAGCACCGCGGGCACGGGCATAAGCATTAGCCAAAGGTGTCAGCTCACCCATATCATCTACCCAGTAAATTTTTCTCTCAACGTCCGTTAACGGCAGACCGACAGCTGCTCCGGCAGGGGAAACATGTTTAAAAGAAGTTGCCGCAGGCAGGCCCGTTGCTCTCTTTAATTCACTGACCAACTGCCAGCCATTGAAAGCATCCAGAAAGTTGATATATCCCGGGCGTCCGTTTAAAACAGTAATCGGAAGTTCTCCCTCATTCATAAAAATACGGGATGGTTTCTGATTCGGATTACAGCCATATTTTAATTCTAATTCTTTCATCTGATCTACCTCCGATTAATGATTCTTGTTGATGATTCTTGATTCATATTTGCCGGTTGCAATATCAATAAAACGAACAAAAAGAGAAACCTTATTGTCCTCGTTGAGGTTTTCCCAGATTTCTTTTGTCCAGGCATCAATGTCGTTAGTATCTACTTTCACCCATGTCGGCTCGCCCTCAAAACTTGGCAGCGGATTGCCGTCACCCATATAGGTATGGATAAAGTGACCTTCACCGGCAGGCACGTTATTGTATGCAAATGTGTAGCGATTGCAGGAATCCGGATTGCCGTTGTTGCTCTTTAAAATAGACATAGCATAGTTGAATTTTGCATTTTCCACATGCAGGATACCCGAAATACGCGGTGTGTAATTTGGTGCATCCGGCTCAAATTCACGACTTCTGAGAGACTGCTCGAATGTAAGCTGGCGATCCATACCTTCATAAATGGTATCTGTCTGGTCACCATTTGTCACAATCGTCTTGTTGCCAAGCACTCTGACCGGTGCATAAATAATCAGGCTTGGGTCTTCGAGCTTGGAAGGATCAAAAGCTTCTGTACGAATACCTTCACCATCTTCTACAAAAACACGGTTTCGGCTGTTGACGCTTCTTCCCATAATAAAATAAGCTGTAACCGCTTTGCTTCCATCGGCAGAACGACCAATGATAATACCTCTGCCCGGATAAGATGTAGATGACAGTTCCTGACTGATTGCTACCATTTTCATGAATATTCCTCCTATGTCATGTGTATATGCGGAAAATCCGCCGCTAACAGTTTTTCTTAATGTTTTCTGCAAAGATCATACCCACCGACTTCGAGGTTTGCATAACCTATGCTTATAAAAAAGGATTGTCAATATAGTCCTGCTTATGTGCAAGTTCTATATGACAACCCCATTTTAACACTTGTTATCTTATTTGACAACAGCCATACTTTTTTGACAGCATTATTATTTCAGCAGCTGTTATATTAGCATTTCTAATATATATTCATTCTGCACCAATTCTGTCCAAAAATCATCGCCTGACGCTGCAGGATACACAATCCATTTTAGTATGCTTTGCCCCAGTAAACCATCTTCTTAGCCGGACGTCCGCAGCATACGCATACATCAGATAAATGCTCCTGTGCAAATGGCATACATCTGGATGTTGCTGTTGTTTCTTCTTTGATCTTGTCTTCGCAGGCACGATCGCCGCACCACATAGCCTTCACAAATCCAGGCTTATTGGCAATGATATCCTTAAATTCATCATAGTTTGTGGCTACATAAGTATGTGCATCTCTGTGTGCACGTGCTTTCTCAAACATATCGGACTGGATCTGTTTCAGCAGTTCATCCACCTTTGTTTCAAGTTCATCCAGGCTGACAACAATCTTTTCACCTGTATCACGGCGAGCCAGGACAGCCTGATTGGCTTCAATATCCTTTGGTCCGATTTCAACACGAACAGGGATACCGCGCATCTCTGCCTCTGCAAACTTCCAGCCAGGTTTGTTGTCTGTTGCATCCAGTTTCACTCTGAAACCGCTCAGTCTGTTCTTCAGTTCTTCTGCCTTTTCAAGAACACCTTCCTTGTGCTGGGCAATCGGAATAACAATCACCTGTGTCGGAGCGATCATTGGAGGAAGTACAAGACCATTGTCATCACCGTGAACCATGATAATGGCACCGATCAGACGGGTTGTCATACCCCAGGATGTCTGATGAACGTACTGAAGTTTATTCTCTTTATCTGTGTACTGAATGCCGAAAGCTCTTGCAAAACCATCACCGAAGTTATGGCTTGTACCGGACTGAAGGGCTTTGCCGTCATGCATTAATGCTTCGATTGTATATGTTGCTTCTGCACCGGCAAATTTCTCCTTCTCTGTCTTCTGACCTCTGATAACAGGCATAGCAAGTACCTGCTCACAGAAATCTGCATACAGATTCAGCATCTGTTCTGTTCTCTCTTTGGATTCTTCTGCTGTAGCATGGGCGGTATGGCCTTCCTGCCACAGGAATTCTCTGGAACGCAGGAACGGACGTGTCTCTTTCTCCCATCTTACAACGGAACACCACTGATTATATAACTTCGGCAGGTCACGGTAGGACTGGATTTCTTTTGCATAGAAATCGCAGAATAATGTCTCAGATGTCGGACGGACACACATTCTTTCCTGAAGTTCATTCAGACCGCCATGGGTCACCCATGCAACTTCCGGTGCAAAACCTTCTACATGGTCTTTCTCTTTCTGGAGCAGACTTTCAGGGATAAACAGCGGCATGTAGACATTCTCAACACCTGTTTCCTTGAAACGTTTGTCCAGTTCATGCTGGATATTCTCCCAGATTGCATAGCCTGCAGGCTTTAAAGCCATACAGCCTTTAACACTTGTATAACCGATCAGACCTGCTTTGACAACAACGTCTGTATACCACTGTGCAAAATCTTCGCTCATGGATGTGATCTCACGAACCTGTTTCTTTTCCTTTGCCATTTTACATTCTCCTGTTTCTACTATAATAAAAAGGGGGGAAGTACGCTCTGCTGCAGCAGAAAGCACTTCCCCTTGTCTATTCTCTCCACTGCCAGCCATCAGCTGAACAGGGACCAAAATTCATTCGGCGGTACCACCCTATTTGAAGTCTTCCATCAGTTCATATCTGTCCCGATCCCACGAAAACTTCCGCTCAATTGTCCATAACGCCGGACCTGCGCTGTACTTTCATACAGAACTCCAAGGCAGGTTCATCTGTACATATGGAGATATCTCACACCGCTGATATCCTCTCTGAGCCACTGACGCAGACTACTGATCCTCTTCACCGTCATTCACATATAAATATGTTTTCACAAAAATTATTTTATGACAGGAGATTGCCTTTGTCAAGATTTTTTGCCGCATAATGGCTGCGTAAATGAATTTTTCCTTGCACTTCTCTGCAAATAATGATATAGTAACACCCAGGGAATGAAGTTCTCCCCTGGGCAACCTAAACTGCTATAGATATCATAGCTGATGACTTCTACGATGAATGAATCGCAGAAGTTGTCAGCTTTTTTGTTGTTCATCTTTGCAATTCATCTGCCGGAACAGCCTCATTCTGATTTCCGGAAAAATTTTATCAATATCATACATGGAGGATTGATTATGCTTACATCTTTATCACTTATTTTTCTGGTGGGCCTGGCTATGGGCGCCATCTGCAGCCGTCTGAAACTGCCGCGTATTCTCGGTATGCTGGCAACAGGTATTGTTCTCGGGCCTTATGTTCTGGACTTTCTGGACCCGTCTATTCTGTCCATATCTGCGGATCTGCGCAAAATGGCCCTTGTTATCATCCTGTTAAAGGCAGGATTGTCCCTGAATATTGCCGATTTAAAGAAAGTCGGCCGACCGGCTGTTATGCTTTCCTTCGTTCCGGCTTCCTGTGAAATCATCGGTTACATCCTGTTTGCCCCTGTGATACTTGGTCTGAGCCATATAGAAGCCGCCGTCATGGGTGCTGTTCTCGGCGCTGTCTCACCGGCAGTTGTTATTCCACGTATGGTTCAGTTGATGGACGAAAAATACGGCACCCAAAAAGCCATTCCTCAAATGATCATGGCGGGTGCCTCCTGCGATGATATTTTTGTCATTGTCCTTTTCACAACTTTCCTGAGTATGGCTCAGGGCGGAAGTGCCAGCCTGACCGCCTTTTTAAATATCCCGATTTCTATTATTCTCGGCGTTCTTCTGGGTGCCGTTGTAGGCTATGGCCTCTACCTGTTCTTTGAAACTGCTTACGTCCGCAGACATTATGTGCGAAACAGCATGAAAGTCATCATCGTCCTCGGCTTTTCTTTTCTGCTCATTGCCATCGAAGGATGGCTTGAGGGCAAAATCGCCGTTTCCGGCCTTCTGGCTGTTGTCAGTATGGCCTGCGTCCTGAAAGCCAAAAGTACGGCTTTCGTATCCAAAAGGTTATCTGAGAAGTTCGGCAAACTCTGGCTGGCAGCTGAAGTCATGCTCTTTGTTCTGGTGGGTGCCGCTGTGGACATTCGTTACACCTTGGAAGCAGGCCTTTCTGCTGTTTTGATGATTTTCGTTGCTCTTCTATTCAGAACCGTCGGTGTATTGCTCTGCACATTTAAAACCAGCCTCGCTGCCAAAGAACGTGCTTTCTGTGTGATTGCTTATCTGCCGAAGGCCACTGTTCAGGCCGCCATCGGCTCCGTTCCCCTTGCTGCCGGACTGCCATGCGGCAAAATCGTACTGTCTGTTGCTGTTATGGCCATTATTATTACGGCACCGCTGGGGGCACTGGGAATGGATGCCACGTACAAAAAATTCCTTGTGAAAGAAAAATAAAATTGCATAACCATAGGCAATGAAACCCTATAAATTAACAATGCATATCAAGAATATTGTTAATTTATAGGGTTACTCAAAAATACCGTAATGTTACGTAATTCTATTTTCTCAAAGTTACCAGCTATTTTTATAACTTCTCTGCTAACCGCCATTCCTGATATTCTTCCAGTCTCTTTATAAAACCGTCAAACTCAGGAACAGTAAAGTCCAATTCTTTGTATTTTACTGAATAAATGATGCCTTTATTGATGAGCTGTGCTCTGGATGTGGAAATGGAATTGACCTGCTTCTTCATCACTTTGGCTATATTGGAAATCGTGCATGGCAACTCTCCGCAGCTGACCATGGCAAATATAAATTTCTTGTCCGCTTCAGAACACCTTTCATAACGCACCCTGAAAAACCCTTTATCCAGTACTTTGAAAAACTGTCCGATACAGCCATCGACATCTTCTATGCCAATTTCTTTGCCGTCTGTATTTTGGAAAACAATCTGGCAAAGCTGCTGGATAAAAAACGGATAGCCCCTTGTCACATCAATAATCTTCTGAACAGCCTCATCCGTATAACTCACCTGCAGCTTCTCTGCCGGTTTTCTGATAGCCTCTTCTGCCTGCTGTCTTTCCAAAGAATCAATTTCCGTATAAATAAATAATCTTTCTGAGTAAGACTTCTCTTCTGACAGCATGGCATAAATCTTCGGAAGTCCGGCTCCGATGATCATAATCGGATATCCCAACTGATTCGCTCTATGCAGTGCCGCGATTACAGCCCCAAGTTCCGCCGACTTCATATATTGAATTTCATCAATAAAAAAACAAATAGGTGTTTTTGCTTTGTAAGCCGCCTCGCCCAAAGTTGTAAATACGTCAGTCAGACTCTGCGTCAAATTCGCGGTCCTGTAAAGTTCTCTTTCCTGCAAAGATAATGAAAAGGTATTATCATTCGGGTCAAAAGAAACAACCAGTGACTTTATAGCATCCAAGGGCTTCTGAATCAGATTGCGAAACCCCTCAACCATGCTGATCTTACGCAAAAATGCCTGTGAACAGCTGGCCAACTGGGAAATAAAATCATTCCGTTCTTCAATCTCAATATGCTTGCAGAAAATGCCTTTATCCTCCGCAATGTTCTGCAGCTGATTGATTAAAACAGTCTTACCGACACCGCGCAGACCACTGAAAATAACAGACTGCGTTGGTATATTTAACGTCAATGCTTCAAATAAATTCTCTATATTCCTGATATCTTCATCTCTTCCGGCTAAATAAGTCGGCATCAAGCCCGCACCGGGCCTGTATGGATTAATTTTAAACATGATATCACCTCTGCTTATATTATTCCATCATCTGCCGTCCCCGTCAATACCATTACGCATTAAAGTATCAAATAGTATCTAAAAGTATTATTTTTATCAAATAAGTTCAGATATCTCTTTGATATCCATCTCCGAAAATGGAATAAACGCTTCCGGCTCCTCCGGATGTTCCCCAATCATCTTCTCCATCCAGATCATGTCATACCATTTATTGAATTTGTAACCACACTGCTTAAATGTGCCTACCAGCTCATAGCCCAAATGCTCATGGAAATGCATACTGTCGTTAGTCAGATGTTCGTCCTCATGCTCTGTGTAGGCAATGCAGGCATACAAATTACTGATATGTTGTTTCTTCAAAATCTTCTCAAGGGCCTGATACAACAGCTTGCCGCAGCCGCTGCGTTTGCAGTCTTTATCCACATAAATCGACGTTTCCACGGCCCAGTCATAAGCCTTTCTCTCATGAAAAATCGAGACATAGGCATAGCCGATGATTCGCCCTTCCTGCTCTGCTACAATATACGGATACCGCTTAAGGGTACCTTCAATTCTTCCTCTGAATTCTTCTTCTGATGGGACTTCATACTCAAATGAAATCGCCGTATCCTCTACATATGGTGCATATATTTTTAAAATCTCAGCCGCATCCTTCGGTGCTGCCAATCTTATCGTCACTGTGCTGTTCATTTTCTAATTCACTCCATTATGTATTACTATAATGATATCGACAAGACAGAATATAAATGTTATTCTCGTCAATTTTATAAATCAGCCTGTCCTTTTCATTAATTCTCCGGCTCCAAAAGCCTGATAAATTGCCAATAAGGGGCTCTGTTTTTCCGATGCCTTCATTACCATTCCGATCAATATCTTTTAATAATGTATTTATCTTCTTCAGTGTTTTTTTCTTCAGTTTGCCAATAGATGTAGTCCTCCCATCCATTTGAAGTAAACACTTTATTCATCATCCACCTCTGTCAATTCATGCTGTGAAAAGTTTCCAGCTTCCAACTGCTGTTTTGACTGCATTAACCATTCAAAATTCGCTTCACTGCTGACAATGTGGACATTCTCCATTAAGTTATTGTACATTTTCTCAGACATCATGACGACATTTTTATTATTCTTTCGTGTAACGATTAATGTTTCATAATCGTCTGTCACCTGATCCATGTATCGTTTCATATTATCACGCAAACAAGTATAATTTACAGCCAACATCTCAGCACCTCCATTCTTCTATATCCTCATAATAACGTACAGTTTTCTGTACGTCAGCAAGAATTTATCGACAAAATTATTTACATTCTTCTGCTTTGAAATGGGCTGTAATCTGTGGTCCCGCAGGCACTTTGAATACCAGATGCTTCTTTGTCACCGGATGGTCAAATTCCAGATGCCAGGCAAACAACGCCAGATCAAACCAGCCTTTCTTATCCGCAAATACAGGATTGTAGCGAGTATCTCCCCAAAGTCCTGCACCGGCATGGGCCATCTGCACACGGATCTGATGTCTGCGTCCCGTGATCAGATGAACATTCACAAGTGAATACTGCTGTCCATCCTCAAACTTCGTCCGTTTGACCTTATACTCAAGTACAGCCTTCTTAGCACCAGAAGTTTTGGCAGCCACCACTTCTGTTCTGTTGGTTTTGCCGTTGCTGAGGAGCATATCCTCTAGCCGCCCTTCTTTCTTCGGCAAGGTTCCTGTCAGTACCGCCAGATATTCCTTGGTCATTTTATTATTTCGTACCTGCTCACTGAGTTTTCCTGCCGCCTGCTGCGTTTTGGCATAGACCATCACACCGCCCACAGGCTTATCCAGGCGATGGATCACAGCGATGTACGGCATGCCCTTAACCTTCTTCTCCCGGACAAGATAATTCTTCAGCCAGCTCACCATATCCATATCTGCAGATCGTTCCTCCTGGGATGCCATCCCGGCAGGCTTCACAACCACAATAATGTCTTTATCTTCATATAAAATCTTTACTTCTGCCATACATCTACCCTTTTCTGTCCTTTACATTTCCTTGTCAATTTCTTGTTTGGCTTTCTCAAGAATGCCCTGCACATCAGCGCCGACAATATCCAGCATCTGTGCTTTAAAGCATCTCACATCCTGAATGCCATAGAAGTTCTGTGCCAATGCTTTGACATAATCAAAGCCATAGTCCGGACTGAGCACTGGGCCGCCGGCTGTCATGACATAAATCAACTTTTTCGCTTTACAAAGACCTGTCGGAATGCCTTCTGGAGTGTATTTGAACGTAACTCCGCATACGGTAACAGCCTCAAGGTAATTCTTCACCATAGCCGGGAAAGATAAATCCCAGTAAGGGGCTGCCATGACAACTATATCTGCTTCTTTAAACTGATTGGCATATCGAAGAATCTCTGCATCTGTATGACCTGAAGCCAATGCTGCATCCCTCGCCTCAAGAGCTTCCCCGTTTAATGGCTGAATCTGCTCTCTCCCAAGGTTCAGTTCTGTCACCTGGCCATCCAATTTTGCCAATACATATTTTGCCAACTGCATCGTTCTGGATTCAGGACGCACACATGCATTCACAAATAAAATATTTTCCATTTTGCACGCCTCCATACATTCTTCTATCCACTATCATACCAAAAATGCAGTTGTTTTTCCACCATCCTCCCTCAAAGTTCAGCCTTTTCCTGATAAAACTCAGGCTATTTTGTTGTTATAACAACAGACTTATTGCTCAAAATAGTATAAACTGATTTTAACAGGAGGAATAGAAATCAATGCAAACTTTACGCAATCTTCCAACCGAATCACCGGCCAGTCTGGCTTCTCTCATTGATATCCGTGAGGGCCGCGTTGTCAGCATGGCACTTTCCAAAAGTGATACGTGTCAGATGATGCTGATGGCTTTTGGTGACGGTGAAAGTGTCAGCGAGGAAACTTATTTCGGAGACACTCTTTATACGGTGCTTGAAGGTGAAATGCCGCTTTTCATCGGTGATACCAAACATCTGCTGAAAGCCGGGGACAGTCTGATGGTTCCTGCCGGCACACTGCACGCCATCGGCGGAGAAGGCAGCTTCAAACTTCTGCAAATCACTTTGCAGCCACAGATATAACACTATCAAATCAATGCATCTGACTGTTCATTCAGCAACAATAACACGAAATGCCTTTATAACTTTTATCCAAGGAGGATTTTACAATGGAACTTATCAAAAATTTAGAAAAAGCAACACCATTCACCGTCGCTGATCAGGTTCAGTATGAAAGCGGCAAAGTCGTCAGCCTGACACTTGCACAGCAGCCGGGTACCGGCATGACACTCTTTGCATTTGATGCCGGAGAAGCTATCAGCTCCCATGCCGCACCGGGCGATGCCATGGCATTTGTTCTGGAAGGCGAAGCTGAAATCACCATTGACGGCACGCCAAACCGGGTAACAGGCGGACACGCCATCATCCTGCCTTGCGGCGTTCCTCATGCGGTGAAAGCCATTACACAGTTCAAAATGCTGCTGACCATCGTCAAAGCACAGTAAATCTGCGCTGATTGTGTATTCCTAAAATTTCAAAAGCCTCAGAGACCAACTTTTATTGATCTCTGAGGCTTACTTTTATTGATCCTGTATGCACCACCGGATAGTTATAATTATTTGGACTAATACAATTATTTCTTTACGATACTGTATCCATCTTCACTATTTCCTTCCAGGGTATATTCCAGCAAATCACCGTACTGCGCATAAAGCGGCAGTGCATCGCACACTCCATACCACTCTCCATCAGCAGCCCTTACAGAAACACTGAGTGTCAGTTTGGAAACTTCTTCATCCGTCAGCGTCCTGCCAAATTTTTCCGGGCTCATTGTGATGATTGTCTTATCCGGATGTTCTTCATCACCCCAACCGGTTGTAAATGTATGCATTTCATAACTGGATGCAATGCCGAATCTGCACTCTATATCCGTCACATCCACCTGCTGTGAATAGTAAATGATTATCTTGAAATTATAATTTTCATCCCGTTCTGTCCCCGAAACAACATAGAATCCGTCATCTGTGATAAAATCCAGCTGCATCAGCATCTCCTGCAGGGCTTTTGGTGACTCACCACAGGTTTTGATATCCTTTCCTACATAAGCGGATGCTTCTTCTGCTGTCATCTTCAATGTTTCTACACCATTATTGTCCTCTGCCGTCATCATATACTCCCAGGAAACCGAATCCAGATTATCTACCAGTGCCAGCATTATACAGGCATCTTTCTTCATCTGCTCCAGCGCTTTCTCTTTC
>JBNMJG010000015.1:0-11432 GCA_050873705.1 Coprococcus sp.
ATCCCAACCCTTTTTAAAAGCATTATAACGCGGACTTGTCGGAAAAATATTTTTTATAAAAATGATGATAAGGCAATCGGAGAAGCAGATATCAGTAAAAGAAGGACATTTTTCTCCGTCCCCTTTTCAGGAAGTCTGACTGTTGAAGCAGCGCTTGTAATGCCGATTTTTCTGGGAGCTGTATTGATGCTGACCGGGATATTTCAGACACTGGAGGTTTATGAGCAGGTCAACAGCTATCTGTGCAGCACAGGTCGGAAATTGGCAGCCTACAGTGAAGCTGCAGATGGTGTTGACAGTAAGGATTTGTACAAATTATTTTATACAGATCTTCGAAACAGCGGCATAGAGAGCGATTACATTGTTGGCGGCATAGCAGGACTGGTGCCTGTTATGACAAAAGAATCTGATCTTGTAAAGATTAAGGTGACCTATTTTATAAAGTCCGGAGGATTTTTCGGATTGTCGAGGAATGTCAGGATAACGGACAGTGTGTACGTTCGCCCCTGGCTGGGAGCTTCACCGGGAGGCAGCAAAAAAGATTCAGACAATCAACAGTCAAAAATCGTATATGTAGCAGAAAATGGCGTTGTTTATCACCAGAGTGAAGGATGCAGTTACCTGAAACTTTCGATTCGTCAATGCAGACAAGAGGATGTACAGGCATTGAGAAATAAGTATGGTGCAAAATATGTTCAATGTGAACGCTGCGGAAAGCATGCGGATGGAAATGGAACCGTTTATATAACGGATACGGGAAGAGCATGGCATACGGATCGCACATGCAGCGGATTGAAGCGAAAACTTCAGACGATGACGCAGGATGAGGCAGAAGAAAAAGGATTAAGATCCTGTTCGCGCTGCGGTTAACATTGAGGAGGTGAGAGAATGTTTATTATAAAAAGATTTTTGTTGAAAGGTTTTTTGCTGCTGACCTATCCGGTTATTGCGGATCTGCGCAAAAGACAATTTTATGTCTGGCCTGTGATCGCCATGAGTATTTTGATGGCCGTTATACAGTTGTTCAGTAAAGACACAAAGCTTATAGATATACTGACAGGATGTATACCGGGAGTGGTGGTATGGCTGTTCAGTCGATGGTCGGAAGGTGCCATTGGAGAAGGAGATGCATTTGTCATCGGCGGACTGGGAATGGTGCTTGGCTGGCAGATGGTCTGCTCTATCTGCTTTACAGCCTGCCTGTTGTGCGCAAGTATTGCTGTCTATCTGCTTTTAGGAAGGAAAGACGGCAAAAGAATGGAATTACCCTTTATGCCTTTTCTGGCTGTGGCCTATTTGATGAACTATTGGTAATAGGAAAGATTTCCTGGTTTTACGGGAAGGTGATGCGGTGAGCAGACAATATAAGGGAAGTATGACGGTTGAAGCAGCGGTTGTTGTGCCTATAGTTATTTTTATACTGGCAGCTGTTATTTATTTGTGCTTTTTCCTGCATGACCGGGCTGTTCTGCAAAGCTACAGTTTGAGGCAGGCAGAAAGCACAGCATGGGAAAAAGAAATAAAGAGCAGGCCGCCGGTTTTTATGGTTGGATTTCATGAGAAAAAGACAGATGGAAAGTGGCTGACAAATGCGCTGGATGTACTTGGAAGCAGAAAGCGCGTCAATGTATCTGTATCCGGATCAATGAAAACAAGGGGAGCTGAAATGGTGACGGGCGGAAGATGGCAGTTTGAGAAGGAGATGTGTGCGGTGCGGGTCAATTATACTCAGGACAGGCTGGTGACGGTGATTTTGAGGAAGGAGAAGAAATAGAATCAGATGGATGTATCGTATAGCAGAGATGCTTTTCGGACTTATATGGTGATAGACGGTTCTCTGGAAGAGGGCGTGGAGGATACAGAAAAAATGCTGTCCAACCAACATTCCTTTGCGCTTTTGCCCTTTCACGAACAGCAATTGAATGAGCAGAAGAAATACTACTATGATATCAGCGGAAAAGTCGAATTTAAAAGTTATGTGGAACATCAGCCGGTGGGGCAGGAGGCGGTGAAACAGCTGATTGTATTTATTCTAGAATTGTACCGTACTATGGAAGAATATCTTTTGGATCCGGATTCCGTCTTATTGGAAGCTGAATATCTGTACATGGATATGGCAGAGAATACGTTGTCTGCAGCCTGTATTCCCGGGAGAAAAGAAAATTTTAACACGCAGTTAAAGCTTCTGGCATCCTGGCTTCTGGAGAATGCGGATCATACAGACCGTGAAGGCGTGCTTCTTGTTTATGATTTTTATAAGATTGTTCAGCGGCCGGATTTTTTGCCGGTGCATCTTCAGAAGTTTGAGTCGAAGAAGGTGCAGACACCGAAAGCAAGAGAAATCAGAAAAGAGAGTGTTGAGAAGCCGGCAGCAGCGCATACAGTACAGCAGGATCCTTTTGTTATCCAGATCGATACCAGTCAGGGAAAAGAGAAGAAAGATAAAAAGGAAAAAAAGGCAAAGAAGGAAAAAAGGAAGGAAACAGCGTCTGAGAATAAACAGGATCCCGGTAAATGGTTTATCGTTGCGGCGGCAGGTTTTCTGCTGCTGATTGCAGGCGGATATAAAGTCGGGCTGATCGAAAAACTGTTAGGCTACGCGGGGGCATCAATCCCTCCGGAGTATGCCGCCGGTGGTCTGGCGGCAGTGATTGTTCTGGTCACGGTTGTCTATTACATATATTCAGCATTAAAAAGTAAAAAGGGCAGTATTCAAAAATCGAAAGAAAAACCAAAGGAAAATTCTTATAAGCAAAATGTCTATAACTACAGAGATGTTGAGGCGGAAAAAGAAACTTATTTTACAGAAGAGAAAACAGTTGTATTGTCGGGAACAGAGGGCAGTGTCCGTCTGATCAGCATGAATAAACATGCGGCACCGGATCTGATATTAACGGAGTTTCCCTGTACTGTCGGGAGTGCCAAGGAGAAGAAGCAGTATACAATTTCTGTGGAGGGAATCAGCAGAAAGCATGCTGCATTTGAAAAGAGATCGGATGGGATTTATCTGATGGATCTTCATTCTACCAATGGAACAAAGGTGAATGGAGAGTTTCTGGAAGATGATGAGAAAAGGCGTCTGATGGCAGAGGACATCATAGAATTTGCAAGTGTCCGTTTTATGTATTGTCAGTAAAAGGATATATGTTGGAAATTTTGAGAGCAAGAGGTATAAGAATGGGGAAAAATTTTATAAAAACAATGGGAACATCATTACTTGCGGGATTGATCTGTTTGTCCTGTACAACATCAGTCTTTGCGCAGTCAGCGGGAGATATGAAGTCAGCGGAACAGGATGCATTGGAGAATGGAGATATCATTGATACGGCGAAAAAAGGGTCGCTGTCCATTTATAAATATGATATGACAGCAGCAGAGGCAGCAGGTGCCTATACAGAGGGGGAGCATACGGCAACAGGAGAGGCAGATGATACCCTTCAGCAGAAAATGGCGCCTTATGCTGTAGAGGGTGTTGAATTTACCTATCTGCGCTGCGGCGATATTGAAACTTACAGTTATGATGGCGGGAAAACGGTGAAAGTAGTCTATGAGATACCTGAGGAGTTAAGAGGATTACTGCAGCTGGGGACAGCAGATGCGGTGGACATGAAGGATCCGAAGAATGCCAATCCATGTGAGCGCACCGGTGTATGGCATTATACAAGCCAGCAGTTAAGTGATGCATTGAAAAGTGCTCTTGATAGAGATGACGTGAAGCTGAAAAGTGAATTGGAGGCGTATGTGATGTCAGCAGAGCAGGCTGTTGCCATGACACTGACAGACAAAAACGGTCATACATCTGCAGCGGATCTGTCGGTAGGATTATACCTGTTGGTGGAGACAAAGGTGCCTGAACAGATTGTCACATCCTGCAATCCATGGTTTGTTTCGCTGCCATTCACCAATCAGAGCGGGAACTGGAACAGTGAGGAAGGCGGACAGAAGTGGCTGTATGACATGACCTGTTATCCGAAGAATCAGTCGGGAAATCCGACGCTGGACAAGCTTGTGAGGCAGTCTCAGAATAATGGCGGAGATGCCCTGTACAATTCAACAGAATCTGCATCTGAGGGTGATGTACTGGATTATATCCTGATCTCCAAGCTGCCGCATATCACAAGCAGGGCAACATGGCTGACAGAATATTCCTTCAGGGATGTGCTGTCCAAAGGTTTAACCTACAATCAGGATGTGAAAATCGCCCTGTACCATGATTCTGAAGCGGCAAAAAGTAATTTATTAAAGAAAGCGGATGCAGTATGGACCGGTGATATGTTTTCTTTGAATTACCGGAAAGATACAAAAACAGGTGATACAATCATGGATGTGGATCTCACGGATCAGGGACTGGCAGCCATTAATGACAGTCAGAATGGATTCTCAGATTACTATATGGTCGTTTATTACACTGCTAAAGTCAATTCTGATGCGACAGCAGTTCTGGGTGACAGCGGTAATCCGAACGATGCTGCTCTGACATGGAGACGTACATCTCAGAATTTTAGTAATACATTGGAGGACAAATGCGTTGTTTATACCTTCGGATTAAATCTGAAGAAGATTTTTTCTGATGAGAAGGGAGATGCAGCCAAGGTCCAGTTCAGACTTTACAACAAAACGGATGATTGTTTTGTGACTGCCAAAGAGACAGAGCAGGGTGTTTATTATGTCACAGGAAAGACTGCCGAGAAGGAAGAAGCGGCCGTCTTCAGACCATCATCAAAGGGAATATTAACGGTGAACGGTATTGAGGGGGATATCTATCAGCTGACAGAAATCGCAACAGACAATGGCTATAGTTTACTGAAAGATTCCGTGACCATTGAAATTACCAGTACAACAGAGACAATTATTCCTTCAGTGGCCGGTACAACAGGACTTGAAGCGGATACAGAAGCGGGCAGAGCCATCAATCAGCATTATGCAGGCGGTATTGCAGATGCAACGGGAGCAAATGTGTCAGACAGCAAAGGCACCCAGCAGGTTGAAAAAGCCAATGGACGTACTATCGGAAAAACAGGTCTGTATGAAGGTGAGAAAGTAAGCGCGTCCGCCAAGGTGGATGGTATCGATTCAGCAATGAGTGAAATGACAGGTTCGACTAATGCACGGGTGGATATCAGTATTCTGAACAACAAATCCTTCCTGCTGCCGCAGACAGGCGGAAGAGGCCTGTACTTTGCTACGATTTTAGGAGCAGCAGTTGTGGCAGTGGGTTTGACATTAACAAGAAAAAGAAGAAAAGATATCTGATAGAGAGAAATGAGTCAATTTCGGAAAAAAGTCAGGGCAGTGATTCCGATGATCGTGGTCATTGCGGGTATCGTGCTGATGCTGTATCCCTATATCAGTGAATATCTCTTTGAAAACAGAGTAGATTCAGAGATTGTGGCTTACAAAGACCATATAAATAAAACGGAGGATCAGCAATATCAAAGGATGCTGGAACAGGCAGAGGAATATAACAGCTATTTGCAGAAGTCTCAGATGCAGCTGACAGATCCGTTTATGAACACAGAGGATCCGGAGGAGCAGCCTGCTTATGAATCACTGCTTCGGCTGGATGATTCAGGGATTATAGGGTATGCAGAGCTGCCGGCAATCGGTGTGAAGCTTCCGATTTATCAGGGAACATCTGCCGGTGACCTGGAGCGAGGGATGGGACATTTAAAGGGCTCATCCCTCCCTGTGGGCGGAAAAGGGACACATGCTGTTTTGACGGGACATACAGGATTAAGTCAGGCAAAGCTTTTGTCGGATCTGACGGAGATGAAAGAGGGCGATGTGTTTTATATCTATGTCCTGGGCAGACAGCTTGCCTATGAGGTTTATGCAACTAGCGTTGTTTTGCCGGAGGATACAGAGCAGCTTCGGATTGAGAAGGACAAAGATCTTGTAACGATTGTGACCTGTACACCGTATGGCATCAATACCCATCGTTTGTTTGTGCATGGAAAGCGCATACCCTTTAGTGAACCGCAGTATCAGGAGGAAGTGTCAAAGACTCCGGTGACTTTGAATTCCAGATGGAGAAGTGCTTATGGCAGAGCTCTGCTTGCAGGGGGGCTGTTTGCAGTTTGTCTGATTGTGCTGCTGGTATTGGATATACGCAAAATCATAGGGGTGATGCTTGTAATCATAGGGGGCATCACATTTATGTCGCCGGAGATTGTTCAGGAGTACTATCAGATCAGGACAAAGGCGACGCTTAAGATGTATGATGAGCAGCAGAATGTTCATGAGGACAAAACTGAAGATATACTTTATCAGAGAATGGCGGCCTATAATCAGTTTATTTTTGAAGATAAACAGACGGTGATGAATGATCCATGGGACGATATAGATGATCCTTTTGGAATGGAGGATCTATCGGAAAAGGTGATTGGATATGTCGATGTGCCGGCTTTAAATCAGGTGTTTCCTATTTATTTTGGTGCAACAACAGAACATATGTCAGAGGGCGTTTCTGTTATGAGCGGGTCCTCGATGCCTATAGGAGGAGAGAATACAAATTGTGTATTGGCAGGGCACCGGGGGTATAACCAGAGTAAAACATTCTTTAAGGATATAGAGAACCTGGTTGAGGGAGATGCCATTTATATAACCAATCAGTGGGAGAAGCTTCAGTATCGGGTAACGAAAATGGATATTGTGGATCCTGACGATTTTGAAGCGGTGAGAATACAGTCAGGGAAGGATATGCTGACCTTATTGACGTGTCATCCTTATGGATCTCACGGAAGATACAGATATCTGGTTTACTGCATAAGAACAGAAGATGGACAGTGTCATGAAGAGAATAAAAGCCGGGAGGAGAAGCAGACTGATTATATTGCTGCATCGGATGGCCGGATCTATCCGTCTTCAAAACAGGATATACAGCGTGAGAAAGCATTCAGGCTATGGTGTGCGGCTGTTATATTGCTGATCATCATTGTGCCTGTTTTCAAAAGCCGGAGAAGGAGATATAAGGCAAAGGGTGATGAAAATTGAAAATAGAGAAGGTTTTGGCTGCGGTTTTGCTGTTGGTATTGGTTGTGGGAGTGGGGACGCATGCAGTAATAGCCTCCACAGCACAGGATGTGCAGAGTGAGACAGTGACATCAACAGATGAAAATGTTTTGGGAGAAACAGACAGTGACAGTCCGGACAATGAAATGTATGTGTATGATGGGGAAACATTTTATGAAGACGGTGTGTCACCTTATGCGAGGGTTTCAGCAGGGAAGATTAATTATACCTATTGGGCCATTCACGAGGGAGCAGACTTCGGAGATATTCTGGAAGATGGACGAAATCTGGACCATCTGGGCATTATTATGCTTAAGGTAGGAAAGAATTGGAAAACGGCATATTGCATCCATCACAATGCCAATCTGCAGGGCGGTCATAATTATGCAGATGTAGAATCCTACCTGACTGATACAGAGAAGAAAGAGTTAACAGGACGGGCGCTGTATAATGGCTTCAAGTTTGATGGATGGACGCCGGATGATGATATAGTTCCGGATGATGCGGATAAAGGAAAATATACGGCAACACAGGTGATGGTATGGATTATAGAAAAAGGTTGGTATACGTATGACAAAAATAACTATTCCTTTACAATTCAATCAAAGGCTGTCAGTGCAGCAAAAACAATTTGTGCAAAATCGGATCAAAGTCCGTCAGGAAGTTCATACAGCTATTTTAATCAGTTGTATGCAGCCATGCAGAAGCATGATCAGATGCCGTCATTTGTTAATTCCGACGCATCAAAGGCCCAGACGAAGAATATGGGGTATGACTTTAGTAAAAAGCAATATCGTCTGGTGATCACAGATGAAAATCATATATTGTCAGAATGCAGTCTATCAGGTGCGCCGGAGGGATTAAAAGTCCAGAAAAACGGCAATCAGCTGGTATTGACGTCATCGGTACCCTTGAATCAGACAGTGACATTGAAAATCGAGAAGCAAAGTTTTCAGCCGGAGACAGCAATTACCATCTGGTCGGATCAGGATGACAAAAGTTATCAGCAGATAGGAACGTATGCGGAACCGAATATTTCGACATTGACAGGCTATCTGAAGATAACCACCTCTTTGTCTCAGGCTTCTGCTGAAAAAGTGTGGGAGGACAATCAGAATAAAAATCAAAAAAGGCCGGAGCAGATAGAACTTAAACTTTATCGGGGGTCTAGAAAGCATGAAAAGACATCCCTGGTTCAAACAATCACGTTGAATGAAAAGAATAACTGGAAAACAGCGGTCAGTGATCTTCCTGCATTTGATGCATCCGGTAACCGTATTTTTTACACGATGGAGGAAAAGAAAGTCAATGGATATGAAGGAAGTGTTCAGGAAAAATGTCCGGATGATTATCATTGGCAGTATATTTTTAAGAATACAGAAAACACAGGCAGTTTAAAATTACTCAAAAAATCATCGAATCCGGAACTGACAGAAGAAAATGAGTGTTATAGTCTGGAAGGGGCTGAATATGGTGTATATGAAGATGAAGCATGCACCAGATCTGTAGGGAAATTAGTCACATATCAAAAGGGTAATTCTAATGTACTGGAGGAGCTGACAGAAGGAACTTACTATGTAAAAGAGACAAAAAGACCGAAGGGCTATAAGCTGGATGAGAATATATATGAGGCCAAAGTGCTCCGAGGAGATGAAACGATACTTGAATTGACAGATGTTCCGGTTTTTAGCTCACTGATCTGGCAGATTGAGAAGCTGGCGGCAGATGTGATCAGCGACCCGAAACGTTTCCCGTTGACAGGAACGGAATTTACGATTGATTTTTATCCGGAGTATGGAGTTGTTGAGGCGGATAAAAAGAAACCGGACAGAAGCTGGGTGGTACAGGTAAATGAGAGCATATCAGAGGGAAAAATTGTGTACCAGACATCTCTGAAAGAGGAAAATCTCATCAAAGAAAAAAGTGATGCCCTATTTAGGGATGAGAATGGCAGCAGTGTGATTCCATTAGGGACAGTGATGATCAGAGAGACGGCACCGGCATCAGATTATAAGCTGGAGGGTTATGTGACGGACAATGAAGGCAGAATCATATCAGAAAACCCGGCAGAACCGATTGTCATCGTAGTCAAAGACGACAACGGAGAGGCAGTATTGATGGGGATAGATGGTATAGGCTATAAAAATCCTGTCTGGAAAGCCTATAATAAATTATATTCATGCAGCATTCAGATCATCAAATCAGATGCATTCAGACAGCCATTATCAGGTATCTGGTTTGCATTGCTGGATGAAGATCAAAATAAGGTTGCAGAAGGTCAGACAGATCAAAAGGGAAATTTGACTTTCGATAATCTTTTACCCGGAAGGTATCAGCTGATAGAAATAAAAACCGCTGATGGGCAGCAGCTGTTGAAGGAGCCGGTAGAGATTGTGCTGCCCCTTGAATTAACGGAGGAAGAAATAAAAAGTGGAAAAATAGATAAGATGCAATGTGTTTATGATGAAAAGGCAAAGATTTATAAAATGTATAACCGAGTCTATGAAATTGGCAATTCAGGCGGTTTTGTTCTGCCAATGACCGGCGGGACAGAAAAATTATCGGATTACTTTGTTCTGCTGGCGGGGCTTGCATGTTTCAGTCTGGCTGCAGTCTGGCTGATCCGTAAAAAAGAAAAATTCGGTCACCACTCGTTCGACAATATCCCGTGAATATGGTATGATGCTTCTGTATCTGAAATAAAATCAAGTTTTAAATTTTTTGGAGGAGAAGATGCAGCAATATTATAGCGGGTACAGGAGAAGTGGGATGTGGCAGATGTCCCCGGTGAATACAATCATCATTGTTATCAATGTTGTCGTGTTTGCAGTGTTGACTTTTCTTGGAGATACGACGGATGTTCAATTTATGTATGATCATGGGGCAAATTTCTGGCCGGCAGTTATTGAGGAACATGAGTACTACAGACTGCTGACATGTACGTTTATCCATTTTGGCATCAGCCATTTATTTAATAATATGCTGGTTCTGGCATATATCGGAGACAATCTGGAGCGTGCACTTGGTAAGGTGAAATATTTGATTCTTTATCTGGCAGCAGGTATTGGCTCGAGTGCTGTTTCAGCAGTCTGGAGTATGTTTAAAGATGAATACAGTGTTTCCGGCGGTGCTTCCGGCGCAATTTTCGGTGTTGTTGGGGCTTTACTTATTATTGTCATAAAAAACAGAGGTCAGCTGGAAGATCTCAGCAGTCGTCAGTTGATGCTCTTTGCAGGATTTTCCATTTATCATGGGGTGACAAGTGCGGGAATTGACAATATGGCGCATATCAGCGGATTTTTAATCGGTGCATTACTTGGCGGACTTCTCTACAGGAGAAAGCGATATTGGAAGCAGAATTCGAAAGGTGCAGCCGAGACCTGGTGATGTGTCCAGGGACAAATGACCATGGTGAGCCGAGATGATAGATTGAACAATTGCAAGTCCGAGTCCGGTACCGCCTTTTTTGTAGGAGACAAATGGTTCAAAAATGTGAGCCTGCTGTTCAGGGGTCATACCTGTTCCGTCATCGCTGACAGAAAGAATGATATGTGTGCTGTTGAAAGAGGCAGAAAGTGTGACATGACCGCCGGGGCGGGTGGCTTCAGAAGCATTTTTTAACAGGTTGATCATTGCCTGACGGATCAGCGGAAGATCAGCGCGAATTAGAGGCAGATCCGGTTCTATATGAAGAAAAAGTTCGACTTTCTGAGAGTGGAACACTGGAAGAAAAGATGCATAGAGCTCATTGAGCAGCGGCTGTATACGGCAGGGAATAAGCTGAGGCTGATGGGCTGTACGGTCATAGCTCAGCAGACGCTGAATATTGGAAAGATCATTTTGGATTTCTATGAAATCAGGATCATTCTTTAAAAATAGATGTTTAGAGGCGAGCAGTTGGAGTCTGCTTGAAAGCAGAGTCAGAGAATTGTTGATTTCATGGCGCAGGGAAGCGCTGCTGTTGGGTGTATAATGGGTCATTATGTAACCTCCTTTGTAAACGAATAGTGAAATAAGCATCTCCTATAAGTATTAAAAAGGTTGTTTTCACTTTTTTGTGACAGAAAATTAAAAAAAGACTGTTAAGATTTTGGAGTCGTGGTAAAATGGAGATTAAGAAAATGAAATATACAAAAGATCAGCAGGAGGTAGTCGAAATGACAGATAAAGATTGTATTTTTTGTAAAATAGCAGGCGGGGATATTCCATCATCAACGGTGTATGAAGATGAACAGTTCAGAGTAATTCTGGATTTATCACCGGCAGCAAAGGGACATGCACTGATTTTACCAAAGCAGCATTATGCAAATATTTTTGAAATTGAGGATGAGACACTTGCCAAGGCAGCAAAGCTTGCAAAGAAGATTATGACACACGAGAAAGATGTGCTTGGCTATGAAGGCTACAACCTGGTACAGAAC
>JBNMJG010000016.1:0-11276 GCA_050873705.1 Coprococcus sp.
GAATCATCACAGGTCAGATTGATCCGCAGTATCTTTCTGATAATCTGGGACGTAAAAAAGGCACAGCGGAAGCAGTTGTATTTCCGGTATCCACAGAAGAGGTCAGCGGCGTTATGCGCTATGCCTGGGAAAATAATCTGCCGGTGACGCCGAGAGGCGCAGGCACGAATCTTGTGGGTTCCACCGTACCGTCAGGGCAGGGCATTGTGCTGGATTTATCTTTGATGAATCATGTCCTTGAACTGGATGAGGAAACCTTCACGGCAACTGTAGAACCCGGGGTCGTGTTGGAAGAATTTCAGGCTTATGTTGAAAGTAAGGGTCTGTTCTATCCTCCTGATCCGGGCGAAAAGAAAGCAACCATCGGCGGCAATATCAGCACCAATGCAGGCGGTATGCGTGCGGTGAAGTACGGCGTAACCAGAGATTACGTCATGGGACTGGAACTTGTTCTGGCAGACGGCACCGTTGTCATGTCGGGCAGCAAGAACAGAAAAGATACATCCGGCCTTGATCTGAAAGAGATTGTTATCGGTTCCGAGGGAACATTGGCGGTGATCACCAAATGTATTCTGAAGCTGATCCCGAAGCCGGAAGACAGCCTCAGTGTTCTGCTCAGCTTCGATAGCCTGAAAGCGGGCATTGAGAGTGTCAGAAAAATTATTCAGGCTAATTTAAATCCGACAGCCATGGAGTTTATTGAACGTAAAGTGATTCAGCTGGGAGAAGATTATTTGAACATGTCATTTCCGGAACCGGATGCCAGTGCCTATGTGCTGACAACATTGGATGGCAGCACAAATGAAATCAATGATCATCTGGCAGGTCTTAAGAAGGTGGCAGAAGAGAGCGGCGCCCGTTTTGTTTTGCCTCTGGAAGATAAAGAAGAGGCAGCCAGGGTCTGGAAGATCCGCGGCATGCTGGTGAAAGGCGTGGAAGCTGTTTCAGAACAGGAACCGCTGGATATCGTTGTGCCGATCAATCAGATTGATGCCTTTGTCAACTTTGTCAATACCTTCGAAAAAGAGTGCGGTATGCGTATGATCAGTTTTGGTCATGCCGGAGACGGCAATGTCCATCTGTGCGTTGTCAGAGGGGACAGAGACGATGAAACATGGGAAAAAGAGCTTGACGCCAATCTGACAGTCCTTTATGATAAAGCCTATGCACTGGGCGGACTGGCCAGCGGTGAGCACGGCATCGGACTGAGCAAGCAGAAATATCTGCTGAAAGCATCAAAGCCGGAGAATATTGCATTAATGAAACGTGTGAAAGCTGCTTTCGATGAGAAAAATATTTTAAATGCAGGCATTTCATACAACGTCTAAAGGAGTACAGAATATATGAAACCGTTAAGTGATAAAACTGCCGGATTTACAGATTCGGTGATCAGAAGAATGACGAGAGTCTCAAATCAATATGGCGCTGTCAATTTATCTCAGGGATTTCCTGATTTTGACCCGCCGAAGGAAATCACAGACAGACTTCGTGAGATTGCACCTCATGGACCGCATCAGTATGCCCTGACCTGGGGCGCACAGAACTTCAGAGAAGCCCTTGCAAGAAAACATGAGCACTTTTCAGGCATGAAAGTGGACCCGGATAAGGAAATCGTTGTCACATGCGGCAGTACGGAGGCCATGATGGCATCCATGCTCACCGTCTGCAATCCGGGAGACAAAGTTGTCGTATTTTCTCCATTTTATGAGAATTACGGTGCAGACGCGATCTTATCCGGTGCACAGCCGATTTATGTGCCGTTAAATCCGCCGGAATTTAACTTTGATGCCAATGTACTGGAAGATGCCATGAAGCAGGATGGGGTGAAAGCACTGATTCTCTGCAATCCTTCCAACCCATGCGGTAAAGTCTTTACACTGGAAGAATTGCAGATCATTGCGGATCTGGCCATCAAATACGATTTGTATGTCATTACCGATGAAGTCTATGAGCATATTTTATATAAGCCACATAAACATATTTATATGGCCACACTGCCGGGAATGCGTGAGCGTACAATTATCTGCAACTCCCTGTCAAAGACCTATTCCATCACAGGCTGGCGTCTGGGCTATGTCATTGCACCGCCTGAAGTCATTGACAGAGTCAAGAAAGTCCATGATTTCCTGACCGTTGGTGCCGCAGCACCGTTGATGGAGGCAGTTGTGCCGGGACTGAACTTCGGTGATGATTATTACATCGAACTGCAGAACCACTACACCCATATGAAAGAACTTTTTGTCGGAGGCTTAAAAGACATCGGCCTGACATTCACAGAGCCGCAGGGCGCTTACTATGTCATGGTGGATATCAGCGAATTTGGCTATAAAGATGATTATGAATTCTGCGTAGACCTGGCAGAAAAAGTCGGTGTCGGTGCTGTTCCAGGGTCCAGCTTCTTCAGAGAAGATGTAAACCAGTATATTCGTTTCCATTTCGCAAAGAAGGACGAGACTTTGAATGCGGCGCTGGAGAGACTGGCAGATATTCGGAAGATATTGAAGAAGTAATAAAATAAAAAGACAATGTTTCATCTGAAAAAATGATTTTAGATAAAACATTGTCTTTGTTTTACTGTTTTTATTATTAGAAAAGGAGGGTGTCTTACCCGCCAGTTGGTGGACCCGGGTCTTGCGACCAGCCCAATTTATTTAATTATAGCATGTGTACAACTGAATTATCAATAGCCCCATGTCATCACTTTCCACTTACCGCCATTCGAACGGGCCAGCCACCATTGCCAACCGGTATATTCTTCATCCGGATTCCATGCACCGCCGCCGTTTTTCGGAGAATGAAAATCGCTGGTGAACATCATGCATTGGTCGAAGGTTTCTTTGTTATCGTTGGCGGATTCCAGTTCGTTCATCCAGGCGATATTATCGGGAGTATTGCACTGGTCATCTGAGCTGTAGGAAATACTGTGGAGTTCACAGCCTTCAAAATCCTTGAATGTAGCTTTAAGGGCTTTGATGGCGGCATCCATATCTTCCTTGGAATAGATGGAAGAGCTGCCATAATCAATGGTGACATCTGACATTTTGGCCTGCTTGCCGCATGCGGTTAAAATAAACACACCGATGATACACAAAAATAATAAGTATTTCTTCACTGTTTCTGCCCTCCGTTCTTTGAAATTTCCAAAAACCCTAATATTTTCATAGATAGTATAACATATAATAAGGTGACATAAATGAACGAATCCCTTAAGAAAAAATGAATTTATTCATCCGTATACTGAAATAATTCTTCAACTGTTGTGTGGAAGACCTTGGCGATATCCATAGCCAGCTTCAGCGAGGGATTGTACTTGCCCCGCTCAAGATTGACAATGGTTTCCCGGCGGACCCCCACCAGTTCGGCGAGGTCAGCCTGTTTGAGATTATATTTTTCTCGATATGTTTTTAAATTTGTCAAAAGTGCCATGTTATACTCCTTTGGCGTCCATGATGCAGAAGAGAATTGTGCGTACAACCGCAAGGATGATCAGGATGCCCATCAGGCAATAGCCAATAAGGTCTGTGGTTATTGTCAATCTGCCGACAGCGCAGATGAAGCTGAGGACAATAATCGCAGCAGCACCGATCTTCAGACAGATGGCATCGCAGCGTTTTAAGTTAGCTTCAGACATCTCATCCGGCAGTTCCTGTTTGTATTTCCTAAGACGGGATGCACGGGATATAAAGTAGAAGAATGTAAAGGCAAAGACAGCATATTGAATCGACGTATAGTAGTTGTGCCAGTCATTTCTTGCCCACATCCAGTAGTAAAGGGCGATCAGGATGGCAAAAACAATCTTGTCTGCAACAATTTCTCGTAATGATACTTTTTTCATAAACAAAATCCTCCTTGAAAGTGATATATTTCTCACTTATCTATGTGATAAATATATCACTTTAAGAATCTGGTGTCAAGATGAAATGTGCGAAATTTTTCACTTTATGAACATCCGTTGACAGCCCTGTAAAAGTATGTTATTTTGAGGTTAAATAAAGTTTTCTTCGGAAATGAGTATGTTCTCTACTGGCGGTGACAGCCCGCGAGCCACTCGGCTAATTCGGTGTAATTCCGAAGCCAACAGTCAGTCTGGAGGGGAGAAGAAGGCTTGTCGGCTGAGTGCCGGATGCCGTTTTTATGCTCATTATATCTAAGTCATCATAGATGCATCCGGTATCATTATTACTTCCTTTGGAAGTGATCGTGCCGGGTGCTTTTTGTTTTCGTGAAATTTCGTGATGATGAGGGGGAGATGGAGAATGGAAGATATGCAGTCAAACAGAAATCCTTTGGAGACAGAGCCTCTTACGAAACTTTTAGTAAAGTATTCTGTTCCGACAGCTCTGACGTTAATGGTAAACTACATTTACAATATCGTGGACCAGATTTTTGTGGGACAGGGTGTGGGTATTACGGGAATGGCAGCCATCAACATCGCTTTTCCGCTGTCGATTCTGGTGAATGCAGTTTCACTGCTTCTGGGGGATGGATGTGCCGCCAATGTCAGTTTGTGTCTGGGACGGCGGGAACAGGAAAATGCCAACAAGGTTTTCGGGCAGGCTGTGACCTGGATTCTTATCAGCGGTATTAGCCTGGCGCTGTTTTGCGGAATTTTTGCACCGCATATTGCTGCACTTTTCGGAACAACGGATACTGCGTATGAAGAATCTCTGGCTTACATGCGGGTCATAGCCATCGGCATACCTTTTCAGCTGATTTGTCCGGCGTTTACAGCTATGATACGTGCAGATGGTTCACCAAAGTATACCATGAGGTGTATGATGGCTGGAGCGGTTATCAATATCATTCTGGATCCGGTATTTATTTTCGGATTGAAGATGGGGGTTGTGGGGGCAGGCATTGCTACGGTGATCGGAGAAATGGCAGCAGGAATCTTATGTTTGCTCTATCTGCGCAGACTTCAGTCTGTACAGCTTGAAAAGGCGGCATTGTGCCCGACGTGGTCTGTAACGAAGATGATTCTGAGACTTGGTTTTCCAAGTCTGCTGACCCAGAGTTTAACGGCGTTGGTGCAGATTGTGCTGAACAATCTGATGAGGGTGTATGGTGAATCCAGTGTTTATGGCAGTGATATGGCGCTTTCAGTTTACGGTATGATGATGAAAGTCTATCAGATTGCCCATTCGATGTTTGTGGGTGTTTCTTCGGCTATTCAGCCCATTAACGGTTACAATTTTGGGGCAAAAAATTATAGGCGTGTGCGGCAGACTTATCGTCTGGCTACCGGAATCGCAGTGCTGATCTCGGCGGCATGGTGGCTGGTTTATATGGTCTTTTCGCGGCAGATCGCAGAACTGTTTGTTTCGGATAATCAGCTGTATTTTGACTGCGCACAGCATTGCTTCCGACTTTATATGATGGCCTTTTTCCTCTATGGGGTGCATATGACAACGGCTTCCTTCTTCCAGGGGATCGGGAAGCCGACAAAGTCGCTGCTGATTCCGCTTGTTCGACAGGGCGTGCTGTTGATTCCATTGGCTTTGGTGCTGTCAAGAGCAATAGGACTTGACGGGGCACTATTGGCGGCCCCTGCGGCAGATACGGTTACTTGTTTGATGTGTGCGGTACTGGCGAGGACGGAATTCAGGCGGTGGGAGAAAGCGGGGATGCTGTAGAAACGAGGCACAAAAAAGAGAATATTTAATGTGATAAAAGCAAGAGCATCAATGGTGGAAAATCATTTTTGTTTTTGCTTTTCTACTAATTTGAGTAAAAACTCACATAAAAGAAGAATAAGTGTATTTTTACTTGAAACGAAAAGGGGTGACAGAATGATATTGACTTATAAGCAGTGTCTTGAAAGGTATGGAACAGATTATAAAATTAAGAAAGCAATAAAAGCAGGTATTTTATTTCAAGAGGAAAAAGGATTATATTCGGATAAAAAAATATGCTCTGAACTTGAATTGATGACAGCAAAATACCCAAGAGCGATATTTGCAGGGAGCAGTGCGTATTATTATTATGGCTTGACTGATATTATACCGGACTATTATTATTTAACAACGAAAAGAGAAGATTCAAGGATAAAAGATAAAAGGGTAAAGCAGAGTTTTGTTAATGATGATTTGTATGATATTGGTAAATGTCTTATAGAGTATCAGAGCGTAAAGATTCCAATATATAGTCGTGAGCGATTGTTGGTGGATTTAATACGATTTAGAGGAAGGATTTCTTTTGATTATTATAAAGATGTGATTGGCAGTTACCGAAGGATAATTAATGATATGGATTTTTTCAGTATGGAGGATTATGCTGAAAGAGTAAAGGGTGGCAAGAAGATTATGGATGCTATACAACTGGAGGTTTTGTGATGAATCTGCTTGAAGAGATAGAGAATGATATAAAAGACAATTGGAGATGCCGGAAAGAGGTCATCTCCAATTAGCTGTTAGCGCATATTGGCAAAGCGTTCTACCGCTTTAGTAAAATTCGCAATGGTCTTGTCTGCATCACCGTGTTCAATGCCGTCTCTTACACAGTGTTGGATGTGTCCCTCCAACACAACCTGTCCGGCCTTATGGAGTGCGGATTTGGCAGCATTGATCTGCGAAAGAATATCTTCACATGGCACATCTTCATCAATCATGCGGTCGATAGCCTGTACCTGTCCGATGATTTTCTTCAGGCGGCGATGAAGATTGTCTGAATCCATACATTGTCTCATAATGATTACACCTCCTGTATACCTTTAGGGGTACCTGTATTTAGTATTATCAGATAAAATGAAGCGGTTGTCAAGGCGGCTGATGTATGACTTTTACAAAACAATCGGATTTTTGTTGACAAGTAAAGTATAAAAGAATATAATAGTCCTGAAATAGGACTGAAAGGAGCGGATAAAATTGAATCTGGAATCAAAGTCAAAGGCTTTCTGCAGTGCATGGCAGAGTCTCAGTACGATTTATGAAGATTATGCGCGAAAATCCGGCGTTTCATATAACAGCCTGTATATTCTGAATGCGATTATGTATACAGAGAATTGCACCCAGAAGCAGATTTGCGAGAAGACATTGCTGCCGAAGCAGACAGTGAACAATGTGATTACTGCTTTTTTCAAGAGTGGTTATATTGAACTCAGAGAATTCTCTGAGAACCGAAGAATCAAGACGATTCATCTGACGGAGAAGGGCAGAGCTTATGCGGATACACTGATTCCCCATATCCATGAGGCAGATTGTAAGGCAATGGCCGCTTTGTCGGAGGAACAGCAGGACACCTTGCTGGAGCTGATGACGATTTACGTAGCCGCATTCAGAAAAGAGATGCTTGGAGAATAGCCTCCTGCTTTTATGCAGGAGGTTTACATAAGGACTAACAGTCCTAAAACAGTACAGTATTGAGAAAGGAGAATGAAATGAATACAGTAGATATGACGAAGGCAGTCCGATTAAACTGCTTCTTTAATTTTCAATTCCGATATTAATTGGCAATCTGTTTCAGCAGATTTACACTTTGGCCGACAGAATTATTGTAGGGCGTTTTGTAGGTGATACGGCTTTTCCGGCGATTGGCGCAACAAATGCCATGTCTATGATGTTTATGTCCATGTGTATGGGCGCGGCCATCGGAACTGGGGTCGTGGTTTCACAGTACTTTGGAGCCGGGAATAAGAAAGGAACCGCAGTTTTTGCTTTATTCCGTTATAAGCACGGTGCATGGAAAACAAAGAAACTCGTATAGCTAAAGCCAAATGAAAATACAGAAAAAATTGATATAGTAATGATTGAATTGAAGGAGGAACAAATCAATGAAAAAAGTTTTAGTATTATCCGGCAGCCCGAGAATGCACGGCAATTCCAGCATCCTTTGTGATGAATTGATCCGCGGAGCAGAGGAGGCAGGGCACCAGACAGAGAAAATCAACGTGGCAAGAAAGAAAGTCGGCGGATGTCTCGGATGCAATGCCTGCTATCAGAACGACGGCGTCTGTATCCAGAAGGACGACATGAAAGAAATCGAAGAAAAAATGATGGCAGCAGATGTGATCGTACTGGCTTCACCAATCTATTTTTATTCCATGTCTGCACAATTGAAAGCAGTTATCGATCGTACCTATTCTTTCCATACCAAACTGAAAGGAAAGAAATTCTGCTTTATCATTACCTGTGCAGCGCCGGAAGAAAGTTATACAGAAGCGATGCTCGCGTCATTGAGAGGATTTACATGCTGTGTGCCTGAATCCGTGGAGGGCGGTATTGTTATTGGTCTGGGAACCAATGAAGCCGGCGCTGTCAAAAAGACAGCAGCGATGCAGCAGGCCTATGAGATGGGTAGGAATTTATAAATAGCCATAAATTTTCAGAAGATATAAATGAGAATGTTTATCAAAAACGCAGTATTCTATCAACGATACTGCGTTTTTATGATAAACTGGTTAGTGAATACTAACACAATAGAATATATGATACATAGTCTATGAAAAGAGGCGAGAGGAATGTTTTTGGAAATCAGTCAAATCAGGAAATCCTATGGCTCGGGGGAGAGCCGGGTCGAAGTGTTGAAGGGGATTGATCTGTCCGTCGAGCAGGGTGAATTCTGCGTGCTTCTGGGACCCTCCGGTTCCGGCAAATCGACGCTTTTGAATATTATCGGCGGCATTGATCAGGCGGACAGCGGAGATATCTGTATCCGCGGTGAAAAGATGGCAGATATGAAGGAGAAAAAGCTGACATTATATCGCAGAAAACATCTGGGTTGTATTTTTCAGATGTACAATCTGATTCCGAATCTGACAGTTCGGGAGAATGTAGAAGTCGGGGCTTATCTCAGCGAGAAGCCGCTGGATGTGGATGAACTTTTGCATACACTGGGGCTTTACGATCACAGGAATAAGCTTCCGAATCAGCTTTCCGGGGGACAGCAGCAGAGAACAGCCATCGGCAGAGCCATTGTCAAAAATCCGGATATTCTGCTGTGTGATGAACCGACGGGTGCTCTGGATTACAATACGTCCAAGGAAATCCTGAAGCTTATTGAAAAGGTCAATCAGAAATACGGCAATACAGTGATTATGGTAACCCATAATGATGCCATCAAGGATATGGCAGACCGGGTTGTGCGCTTAAGAGACGGCATGATCAGGAAGAATTATCTCAATGAGCAGAAGCTTTCGGCGGATGCACTGGACTGGTAGGAGGCGGAGTGTATGAAAAATCCACTGAATCGTCGTTTGCTGAGAGAATTGAAGGGAGAATTGGGCAAATATCTGGTGATTCTTATTCTTCTGATTGCCACCATTGGCGTCGTATCCGGTTTCCTTGTGGCTGACGGCAGTATGCTGACGGCTTATGATGAGAGTTTTGAAAAATATAATATAGAAGACGGCCATTTCACGGTTGTAAAGAAGATGAATAAAGCGCAGAGAAAGAATATTGAAGCGCTGGGAATAAAGATTTATGACTTGTTTTATGTGGAAGAGCCGTTGACAACAAATGAAAGTACACTGAGAATTTTTGCGGACCGCAAAGATATCGACAAAGTGTGCCTGATGGAAGGCAGTATGCCGGAGAAGGCGGATGAAATTGCCATTGACAGAATGTATGCTGACAATAATGGTTTGAAAGTAGGAGATGTGATTGAATCCTCAGATAACAGATGGACGGTGACGGGGTTGGTGGCATTGTCTGATTACAGTGCATTATTTTCCGATAATAATGATTCGATGTTTGATGCGATCAAGTTTGGCGTGGCCATTGTGACTGAGGATGGCTTTGCACAGCTGGATCCCTCAGAAATGACTTACCAGTATGCATGGAAATATAATCAATCACCAAAGGATGATGCAGAAGAGAAAGAAATGTCGGATGATTTGATGTCAGATATCAACAGCACCATTGTGTTGGACAGCTATACACCGCAGTACTTAAACCAGGCCATCAATTTTACCGGTGAGGATATGGGCAGTGACAGAGGAATGGTTATTGTGTTGTTATACATGATCATTGTGATCATGGCTTTTGTTTTCAGTGTGACCATCAGCAACACCATCAGTAAAGAGGCCAATGTGATTGGTACGCTTCGAGCGTCCGGTTATACGCGGGGTGAGCTGGTTCGTCATTATATGATGGTACCGATTTTTGTGACATTAATTGGTGCAGTGATCGGCAATGTCCTTGGTTACACCGCATTAAAAGATTACTGTGCAAGTATGTATTACGGCAGTTACAGTCTGCCGACCTATGTTACTTTATGGAATTCCGAAGCTTTTGTATTGACAACGATTGTACCGGTAGTGATGATGGCCATTATTACTTTTGCAGTGCTGTCATACAAGCTGACACTTTCTCCATTGAAGTTTTTGAGGCGGGACCTGAGCAGAAGAAAGCAAAAGCATGCCCTGCCGCTAAGTGTACATATTCCGTTTTTCAATCGTTTCCGTATCCGGGTCATTCTTCAGAATATCAGCAATTATCTGGTACTGTTTATCGGCATATTATTTGCTGATATGCTGCTGCTTTTCGGCCTTGGATTGCCGGTAGTGTTGGATCACTACAAATCCACAATTGGTGATAATATGCTGGCCAATTATCAGTATCTGCTGCAGATGCCGGTGGGGACAGTGGATGAGGATCACAAGCTGGAAAGTATGCTGAATATGATGATGTTCAGTCGTTCAGTTGAAACAGACAATACAGATGCAGAAAAATTCAGTGCCTACTCATTAAAGATGCAGCAGAACGCCACAAGAACAGAAGAAGTTCTTTTGTATGGCATTGAACCGGACAGCCAGTATATTCATCTGGATCTGCAGCCGACGGACGTTTATATTTCATCCGCTTATGCAGATAAATATCTGCTGCAGCCGGGAGATACCATTACACTGAAGGAAACTTATGAGGACAAGAGTTATGACCTGACGGTAACCGGAATTTATGATTATGAAGGTGCCTTGGATGTTTTTATGTCAAGAGAAGCATTAAATGATATGTTTGATCTGGGCAGCGACTATTTCAGTGGTTATTTTTCCGACAGTGAAATCACGGATATTGATTCAAAATACATCGGTTCAGTGATCGATATCGATGATCTTACCAGAATCAGCCGTCAGCTGGAACAGTCCATGGGCAGTATGATGTATCTGATCGATGGATTTGCGATACTTATTTTCATCGTTTTGATGTATTTGTTGTCCAAAATCATTATTGAAAAAAATGCCCAGTCCATTTCCATGAGCAAGATCCTTGGTTATACCAACAGCGAGATCAGCCGATTATACATTGTTTCCACATTTGTGGTAGTAGCGGTGTGTATATTGA
>JBNMJG010000017.1:0-10918 GCA_050873705.1 Coprococcus sp.
CGGCGGTACAGCAGGTATCCGTTACTTCACAGAACACAAGCTGGATGAAGAAGTCAGACGCAAGGGTCAGATCATTGAGAAATTCATCAAAGATGAGATTCTTCCGATGGATGAGAGACTGGTATACAGAGGCATCGGTATGATCTGGGGTGTTGATTTCAACGGCATTGCACCGGAGAAGGCAATTGAGGTTATTCACAAAGCCTTTGATAATCATCTGATACTGGAAGTTGCAGGCCGTCATGACGGCGTTGTCAAGATCATGCCTCCGCTGACAATTGAAGATGACACATTGATGGAAGGTCTTCAGATCGTGAAGAAATCCATTGCAGAAGTACTGGGTCAATAAGCTCATGATCCAGAACATATAAGAGAAGCTCACAGAAGAGAAGCGGCAAAACGGCTGTTTGCTTTTTTGTGAGCTTTTTCTTTTGGTTATAATCGGATAAAAACAACAATATAACCTGTGGGTTATATCTATATTGCATAAAAGAAACAGTGGCATCAAAAATTGTATGCTGTGATTATGTGTAAAATGCATAAAACAATACATGTATTTTATAACGTACATTGTCAGTTTTGTTGACGGAAGTTTGATAAAAGCGTATACTGAAATCAATAGATTAGCGTTGGCTAATGAATAAATAGAGGAGGTCATATATTATGGGATTTTTAACAGGTAAGACAGCAATCATTACAGGCGGCGGACGTGCAGTGCTCAAGGATGGCAGCTGCGGATCCATTGGTTATGGTATTGCGACAGCTTACGCGAAGGAAGGTGCCAATCTTGTTATCACAGGACGTAATGTTCAGAAGCTGACAGAGGCCAAGGAAGAATTAGAGAGCAAATATGGCATCAAAGTGCTGGCTGTTCAGGCAGATGTGAATGCTGGTGCGGACAATGCAGCCGTTGTACAGAATGTGATCAGGCAGACGATAGATACATTTGGCCGTATCGATGTTCTGATCAATAATGCTCAGGCTTCAGCTTCCGGCGTTACACTGGCAGACCTTACCACACAGCAGTTTGACCTGGCTATTTATTCAGGCCTGTATGCAGCATTTTATTATATGCAGGCTTGCTATCCATATCTGAAGGAGACAAAGGGCTCCGTTATCAACTTTGCTTCCGGCGCAGGTCTTTTCGGCAACTACGGACAGTGTGCATATGCGGCAGCCAAAGAAGGCATCCGTGGTCTGACAAGAGTTGCAGCAACTGAATGGGGACCGGATGGCATCAATGTCAATATCGTATGCCCATTGGCTTGGACCGCACAGCTTGAGAACTTCGAGAATGCTTATCCGGAAGCATTCAAGGCCAACGTTAAGATGCCTCCAATGGGTCATTATGGTGATGTTGAGAAGGAAATCGGACGGGCATGCGTACAGCTGGCATCTCCTGACTTCAAGTTCATGACAGGTGAGACCATTACTTTGGAAGGCGGTCTCGGACAGCGTCCTTAATTGAGTTGTGTCATACACATATTTTGCGTGAATTGAACATGAAACAAAGGATTCAGATGATTTTGGAATATCAGAGAAGATCATCTGGATCTTTTTTGTTTTGAAGAGTGGACAAATCGAACAAATGGTCGTATAATAAATGCATGAAAGTGAACCCTGTAAGAACTTCAGAGGATTGTTGGAGATTTTCAGGCGGGTTCTGAGTTAAAGATGATGTAAAGGAATGAGCCAGATGAATATTTCTGAGAAAAATACAGCGCAGACAGCAGTTGATGAATTTGAGAAAGAGTGGGCCCGCATTCAGGCGGAGGGAATCAAGGACAGCAGCCTGCGGCATGAATATGAACAGAAGGTCCATGAACTGAAGGTTTTAAAGGAACAGTTATATGAAGAAGGCATGCCTGAACCTGAGATGGCGAAGCTGCTTCACGGAAAGCGGCGTGAATTGGGCAGGATATACAAGGAAGCGGCACCTCCGTTATTAAGGGATTATATTTATTATGCTACAGCCAGGAAGTATGGGGATCCATTAGGACCGGATTATGAGGCACTTCGGCATAAGAAGACAGACAAAGAGATTATAGAGTCAGCCTCAAGGCCGATTGACAATCTGGATAACAGGCTGACAATTGATGGGTTCAAAAAGTGGTTTTTTGAAGTTTATAGGAAACAGCAATAGCCTATTGACAAATACACAATATTAGGCGGGCAACAGTTAAAAGGAGCAGTACATGAAGTTTTTTCATTTATCGGATTTGCATATCGGATTAAAACTGATGAACAGGGATCTGCGGGAAGAACAGATAGATATTTTGCGGCAGATTACAGAATTAGCCAATGCAGAGAAACCGGATGCGGTTGTGATTGCCGGGGATATTTATGATAAGGCAGTGCCGGCGGCAGAAGCGGTGGAAGTGTTTGACGGTTTTATGACAGAACTTAAGAAGGCAGTGCCGACGGCAGAGATCATGCTGATCAGCGGCAATCATGACAGCGGTCTGCGTTTGAACTGTTTCAGAGAGATTCTGGATGAACAGAAGGTGCATATGATTGGATTGCCGCCGAGAACGGAGAATGAATCTATCGAGAAAGTGATGCTTACAGATGCGTTTGGACCGGTGAATTTCTATTTGCTGCCTTTTGTCAAACCGTCTATGGTGAAGCAGATTGTGGGCGTGGATGAGAATGGCAATAATCTGTCCTATGATGTGACTTTACACCGGCTTATTGAACGGGAGAAGGTGAATACGGCTGAGCGAAATGTGCTGGTCAGTCATCAGTTTTATCTGCCTGTGGGCGATGATGCAGAAAGGGTTGAGCGAATGGATTCGGAGATTCGTACAGTGGGCAATATTGATGCTGTTGCAGCAGATGTGCTTGCACCTTTTGATTATGCTGCTTTAGGACATATCCATAAGCCTATGAAAGTGGGAAGTGAAGTTTACCGTTACTGCGGGACACCTCTGGCATGCTCTGTCAGCGAGGCAGGACAGCAGAAAGGCATTATTATGGTAGAAATGGGATCAAAAAACGCAGTGAAGACAAAGGTGCTGCCGCTGAAACCGCTGCGTGAAGTCCGGATCATCAAAGGCAGTCTTGAAGAAGTGCTTGCACAGGCCTGCGAAGATTTTGTGACAGTGATCCTGACGGACAAAGTCGATTTGGATATTATGGATATGCAGGACAGGATCCGTATGGCATTTCCGTATTTGCTGGAAATCCGGCGGGAAGTACAGCACAAAGCGGATTATAGTAATCAGATCATGGATGAGAAGGAACAGGATCCTTTTGAATTATGCTGTTCCTTTTTGAAAGATCTGGATGATGAAGAGAAGGCTGTTCTTCAGGATGTCATTCATACCGTACAGGGGGTGAAATAGATGAGGCCGATTTTACTGACAATGCAGGCTTTTGGATCATATGGGAAGAAGACTGTGATTGATTTTACGAAACCGGATCAGAATTTATTCTTGATCACGGGGGATACAGGTGCAGGTAAGTCAACGATTTTTGATGCTATTGTTTTTGCACTTTATGGCGAGGCAAGCTCCGTTGCAAATAAGAAGAACGGTGTTGAACTGCAGAGTCAGTTTGTGGAGAACTCCGTCGAACCCTTTGTGGAATTAGTCTTTTCGGAACTGGAAGGCAGCGAGGAGATGCATTATACGGTCCGACGGGTACCGAAGCATGTACGTCCTCTGAAGCGGGGAACCGGCACGAAAGAGGAGAGCGGCAGCGTGTCACTTTTGATGCCGGATGGAAAGGAATATCCCTCGAAAGAGACAGATGGAAAGCTGGAAGAGCTTGTCGGGCTGACGAAGAGCCAGTTTATGCAGGTGGCTATGATCGCTCAGGGAGAATTTATGGCATTGCTTCGGGCAAAATCTGATGAGAAAAAGGTGATTTTCAGAAGACTGTTTAATACGGAACTGTATCAGGAGATTGTGGATGAGCTGGCAAAGCGCCGTAAGGAAAAGCTGGGCAAGATCGCACAGATTAAGACAGCCTGTCAGACGGAAGTGAGTCATATAACTGTGCCGGAGACGGAGATGTCAGGGCGGTCAGAAGCAGACGGTGATGAAGACATAAGTCGTGACTGGGATAAGGAGAATAATCTGAAGAAACTCAAAGACAGAATCCTCCAGGCAGACCGATTGTCGCTGGTGGATATGGAAGCATTGATTTTGGAACTTCAGAATGTTTGCGAACAGTTGAAGGAGGAGGTGCAGCGTTCAGAGGAACGGAGAAATCAATTTAATCAAAACTATCTTGAGAAAAGAGATGCTGCTGCAAAGGCTGAACAGCTGCAGGAACGTTTCAGGGAATTGGAATCAGCGGAAAGAGAACTGGCAGAGTGTGGGAAAAAGAAGCTTTTGGTGGAAGAATGGCAGAACTTGACCGGGCAGATTGAGGCAGCCTGGGATGTGAAGGCAGTCTGGCAGCGTTATCAGGATGCCCATCAACAGTTTGAAGAAACCAAGAAGGCATTAAAAGCTCATGAGCAGGTTTTGCCGGAGGCGGAAGAAAATTATGAACAGTCGAAGAAGGCTTTGCAGCAGGCAAAAGCAGTGCAGGAACAGGCCCTGACAGAATATTCCAAGGTATTCGAGCGTGTTGAGAAAGATTTGAAACTGTTTGGCAAAATTGCTGACGCAAGGAAAGCTGCGGCGGAGGCTGGGAAGATGGCAGAGGCGGCCATCCGGCAGGAGAAGGAAGCAGCAGACAGTCTGAATTTACTCGAGGAACAGGAGAAGCAGTGGCAGCAGCAGGCGGAGAAACTGGCAGATACAGACAGCCAGTGGGCTGTTTTGCAGGGAAAGCTGCGGGAAATCAGGGAGATCTCTGAAGAGCTGAAGAACTGGCAGCGGGAAGAAATGGCTTGCACCGGATACCGGAAAGCGGCAAAGGTTGCACAGACAGCCTATATGCAGGCAAGAGAAACGTACGTCAGAGAGAATGAAAACTATACGCAGGCGAGTAATGCGTTTTTTGATGCACAGGCCGGCATTCTTGCACAGAAATTGCAGCCGGGACAGCCTTGCCCGGTCTGCGGTTCAGTGGAGCATCCTCATCCGCATCAGATGGAGAAGGCGTCTCTGACAAAGGGGGAACTGGATATCCTGTCAGAAAAGGTCCGGAAACTTCAGGAGCAGCAGGCCAAAAGAGCCAATCAGGCGGGAGCGGCAGCAGCAGCTTTGGAGGCAAGTGAAAGAACCTGCCATCAGATGGGAGAACAGCTATACCGGAAAGCACAAGCCTATGACAGCAAGAACAGTGAGACTGTTGATGCCGATGGTGCTTTTGATAGTCAATGGCTTGCGAAACAGTTAAATAGATGGCAGCGGGAGTGGACGGATAGAGACAGGCAGATTCAGAATGACAGGAACAATCTGGCGCAGCTGAAGCAATGGATGGCAGAGGCTGTACCCAAAAAGAAAGAACTGTCAGACAAAAAAGAGAAGGCCAGTCAGCAGCTGTCTCAGATCAAAGAGCAGCTTGCGGCAGCAGCTGCTGCTTTGGAGAATATGGAGTCATCTACTTATTATGAATCTGAAATAGCTGCCAGGGAGATACTGACAAAAGCATCAGGAAAGAAATCAGCCAGCGATAGAAATTATAAATGCTGCGAAAAGGCAGAGCAGGAGGCTGGAAACCGCAAGGAGAGGACGAAAGAGAGAATCAGCCAGCTGAGGCAGAGTCTGCCGCAGCAGCAGGAAGCATGCAGCCAAAGAAAATCCGCTTATGAACAGATCATGGAGAATAGACAGCTGACTGAAACACAATGGCAGTCACTGACAGAGCGTTATACAAAAGAAGAAAGACAGCGCCTGGCGGAGCAGATCAATCGGTGGCAGGAAAAGAAAATTGCGGCTGAAAGGCTGAAAGAAGCCTCAGAAGCGGCGATTGGGGATCGTATGAAACCTGATATGGAGCAGATCCTTTTGGAACAGAATGAGGCAGAGGCAGCATGGAAAAAGGAACAGGAATTTTATGAGAAATTTACAGAAATGTATAAGACAAATCTCAAGGTTTATGAGGCGCTGATGCCGAAGATGGATGAGCGAAGCAGGATCATGGAAGAACACAGAAGGCTGGATGATCTTTATAATCTTCTGGCGGGCAAGGTGACAGGATCACGTATGGACATTGAGACTTATGTACAGCGTTATTATCTTGAGAGAATTCTTTATGCAGCCAACCGAAGATTCCTTGAAATGTCAGCCGGTCAGTTTGAATTGCGGATGTGTGATATCACAAAGGCCGGTGAGGGCAGAAACAGAGGTCTTGATCTGATGGTTTATTCCAATGTCACCGGCAAGGAGCGGGAAGTCCGTACCCTTTCAGGGGGCGAATCCTTTATGGCTGCCCTGTCACTGGCTTTGGGGATGGCAGACCAGATCCAGCAGAGTTCATCAGCGATCCATCTGGACATGATGTTTATTGATGAGGGCTTCGGATCACTGGACAGTCATTCAAGAGATCAGGCGGTGCGGGTACTTCAGCAGATGGCAGGGGGCTCGAAGCTGATCGGCATTATTTCCCATGTATCGGAATTGAAGCAGGAGATAGAGGATCAGCTCATCGTCAGCAAGAATGAGGATGGAAGTTCAGTCAGATGGCAGATCAGCTGATTGACAGCAATGGCAGCGATAGACAAAAGAAGAAATAGATGACAATGAATAGAATTGAAGCATATCGGGTTCTTTGTTTAAAGGGGACAGAAGATGCGTTGGAGATAAAAAGGCAGTATCGTCGGCTAATGGGACGTTTCCATCCGGATGCGGCCGGGAATGACAGTCAGGAACATTTAAAGCGGGCACAAAGGATCAATGAAGCTTATGATTTCCTGAAGAATTATCATGAAGATTTTGTGCAGGGATCAGGTAATGGAGAAACTAAAGACCGCCGGCATAGAAAAACGGAATATCAGAGGAAAGATAACAGACAGCCGGATGACGGGAAGCCGTCGTGGCAGGGAGAATGCAATGAGGCCGCCTTTTGTGAGCGACCCCTTTACCAATATTATCATCTTGAGGATGAGGATGTTGAGAAGATGCATTATCAGGCTGCCTTCGGCAAATATATGTGGCAGCCTGATAATGAGGAATTTGTACTGTTTATCATGAGTATCCATCATGCGGTGAAGGAATTGACGGAGAATGCAGAGAATCGTGTGGATAATCTGAGGATGGATCATTCCGATGTACAAAACAGGCGATTTGAGGTTCAGGCCCATCTCTTTCATATGCTTGCACAACAATTCGTGCAGCCGCTTCATGTGATGAAGCAGTTGATGCAGCCTGTGAAATACGACAAAGAGGGAAGATCTGTCTGGCATTTTAGGGCCTGGATCGGAACAAAGCGCAGAGATCAGAGCTTTCAGCGGATTGTGTCCCTGCATCCAGGGGATCCGCTTTACCCCGTATCCTTTAAAGGCAGTAAGATTTATGTGAGAGACAGGGAAGGGCATACCCTGGGACATCTGTCTTTTGAAGAGGATTGGATTTATCTTTGTGTCATTCCCCTGTTAAAACAGAAACTGGCCCAGGTGCGTCTGACAGCAGCAGGAGCAGAGATTCGTAAAGGGGGCCGCCCTTATGCGGCCAGGGCAGATGTGGATTTTTATCTTCGGGTGGAGAAGAATGCAGAGGTATATCGGCCTTCAGCTGATTTAAACTTGAAAATTGCAGATTTGCTGTTAAAATATGAATTATACTTAAAACAAAACAGATAGACCGTGCAGGTATGATGGCTTACGGATGTTTAACTTGAAAAACGGTTTGGGAGAGAAAGAAAGATGGAATTACGTGTTTTGAAATATTTTCTCATGGTGGCCAGGGAGGAAAATATCACGAAAGCGGCCAGGGCACTGCACATGACTCAGCCGACCCTTTCCAGACAATTGATGCAGCTTGAAGAAGAGCTGGGTGTGAAATTATTTCAGCGCAGCAGACATCAGATTATTTTGACGAAGGAAGGGTTTCTGCTGAAACGTCGTGCACAGGAGATTCTGGCATTGACAGAGAAAACCAGAGAAGAAATCATTCAGCAGGAAGAACTGAGCGGGGAGATTGTTATCGGCTGCGGTGAAACACGCAATATGTCTTATCTGTCGGAGAAAATCCGGGGCTTCAGAGAAGCGCATCCTCTTGTAAGTTTTCAGATTTACAGCGCCAATGCAGATGATGTCAAGGAACGTCTTGAAAAAGGTATTGCAGATATGGGATTGTTGATGGAGCCGGTAGATATCAGCAAATATGACTTCATCAGGATGCCGGAGAAAGAGCGATGGGCGATCCTGATGGAAGAAGACAATGAGCTGGCGAATCGGCAGTCGATCAGGAAAGAAGATCTGACACAGATGCCCCTGCTGATGCCCTGGCGGGAAAGTGTACGTCATGAATTGGCCGGATGGTTTGGGGAAGATTATGATCAATTGGATATCGTATGTCGATATAACCTGATTTTGAATGCGGCCAATATGGTCCGTCATCATGTGGGTTCGGCTTTGACCTTTGATTTTGATGTCCATTTCGACGGACTTAGGTTTGTGCCTCTGGAACCGCCTTTGGAAACAGGGGCGGTGTTAGTATGGAAGAAGAATCAGATGTCATCCGGCGTTGTTAATCATTTTATTGACTTTGTGAGAAATGCCTGAAATGCATCAAAATGCCAAAAAACTAAGTATTGGACGCATAATTGAATAAGAGATAAAATAGCAAATGTGAGAGCATTTGCTATTTTGCGTTATCAGGCATGATGCAGAGGCGCAGATAAAAAGGTGCAGCAATGTTCAAAAGGAGGCGCGGGCAGGATGACAAAGGAAGAAATCTGTCGATGCTGTCAGATACCAATGGAAGTGCTGTCAGCTTATGAACATTGGAATCTGGATGGCCGGAAGGAAGAAGACGGAGGTTGGCAGTACAGTGACAGAGATATCCAAAAACTCAGTATGATCATGACACTTTTAGAAACAGGTCTGACAGAGGGGCGGATCGAATGTTATATGCGGCTGGCAGAAAATGACGGAACGGAGAATAGACGGATGGAACTGCTGAATAAGCAAAGAGAACAGATTCTCACACAGATCCATGTCTTAGAACAACAAATTGAAAAACTGGATTACCTTCGGTATCAGATACGCAGGTAGTGCAGGGTTTATTTCAGACTTATTTTTATAAACAGGAGGAATTAAAATGGTTAAACAGACAGCAGGAAGAGATGCACTGGGCGAATTTGCCCCTAAGTTTGCAGAATTAAATGATGATGTTTTATTTGGTGAGGTATGGTCAAGGGAAGATAAGCTTTCCCTGAAGATGCGTTCAGTTGTGACAATTACAGCACTGATCAGTAAAGGAATTGTGGACAGTTCTCTCAAATACCATTTGACAACAGCACGCAAAAACGGCGTAACAAGAACAGAGATGGCAGAAATCCTGACTCATGTAGCTTTTTATGCCGGATGGCCGAATGCCTGGGCCGCATTTAACATGGCAAAAGAAGTGTATGCCGATGATAATTGTGAAGAAGTACATGGCGGCTTCTTTGGTATGGGCGAACCGAATACAGCTTTTGCCCAGTACTTTACAGGCAATAGCTATCTGAAACCACTGACAGATCCAGCGAAAACAGTATTTATCGCCAATGTTATTTTTGAGCCGGGATGCCGCAACAACTGGCATATCCACCATGCATCTAAAGGCGGCGGTCAGCTTCTGATCTGTGTAGAAGGCGAAGGATGGTATCAGGAAGAAGGAAAGCCTGCACAGAGCCTGCATGTTGGTGATATCGTGACAATTCCTCCGGAAGTAAAGCACTGGCACGGCGCAAAGAAGGACAGCTGGTTCAGTCATCTGGCCGTTGAGTGCCCGGGTGAGAATACATCCAATGAGTGGTGTGAACCGGTAACAGCAGAGCAGTATGACAATCTGTAATTAAGATCAATGATAAAAAGCGGACAATCGTCCGCTTTTTGTATTTAATGAAGGCATTTTGTTTTGAAAATCGGAATAAGAAATTCATGAGCCAGTATAGTCAATCATACTTTTTTGCGTTATAATAGAAAAGAAACGCGTCTGAACAGCAGATCGGACACGAAGCACAGGCAAAATTCTCAACAGGGATTGAGAGAGGAACAGGGAGAAAGAGTATGGATGCATGTAATAAAATGACAAAAGAACAGGCATTAAAGGAAATGGAGCTTTTTAAGGCGGTATTTGACGGGGTACGTCTGATTGACGCACATGCCCTGAAGATGATCGAGAAGGGACTTGGTGCGTATTCCAAGCCGGAAGTAGGCAAAAGCTTTGATTTCTGGGAGAAGGAGCATCCATGTGAGAATGAGAGCTGTGTTGTGCTGCAGGCGTTCAGGGATAAGACTGTCCGCACAAAACTTGAATATATTGAATCAGTCCTTTATGAAGTGACAGCCAGATATATGGAACTGGATGATGAACCGTATGTGATGGAACTGGTCAAGAGAATGGACGAGAATTACATGATTGATGAGACGCAGAAGGAGAGACTGCTGCGTCATTTCGGCGGATATCATGATCAGCTTTACAAGGATGCACTGACAGGTGCGTACAACAGACGCTATTTTGAAGAGAAGATTCGCAAGTCTACAACACCGGCCGGTATTGCTATGATCGATCTGGATGATTTCAAACTATACAACGATTCCTTTGGTCATGATACAGGTGATGTGGTGTTGATCACATTTGTGAATATTATCAAGAGCTGTACCAGAAAGACAGATCTGCTTATTCGATACGGCGGTGATGAGTTCCTTTTGCTGATGCCGGGAATTAAAGAAGATAATTTCAAGAATAAACTGATGCAGATCCAGGAGGAGATCAGGAAAGCAGATGTTCCGGGATACGGCGGTCTGCGTTTATCAGCCAGCATTGGCGGTGTGATGTCCAATGGCGGCGTGATCGAGGATGCCATCGGA
>JBNMJG010000018.1:0-10842 GCA_050873705.1 Coprococcus sp.
CGGCCGGCGTTGAAGCACCTGTGTTGAATAAGTCCTTTTGAGATCCTTTATTGTATATTGGGCCGCACGCCAGTGAATTTTCGTATTTTTTTCCTGAATTTTACATAACACTGGTTTTAGATTTTACATGGGAGTTTTATCTTTAATAGCGACACGAGAAGTCGAGTAGTAAAAAAGAAATCTCAACGAGAAGGAGAAATGAGAAATGAAAAAATTTATTTGTACAGCTTTAACACTTGCAATGGTTGTAGGAAGCCTTGCAGGATGCGGTAGTTCATCATCAAAAGAAACAACAGCAGCAAGCGGAGCAGCTGCAACAGAAGCTGCATCAGAGGCAGCACAGACAGATGGCGCTTCCGCAGCAGGCGATTTTGATACAAGTAAGGAGATCAGCGTCAATTCACGTGAAGATGGTTCAGGTACAAGAGGTGCTTTTATTGAACTGTTTGGTGTAGAAGAAAAAGCAGCTGATGGTACAAAGGTAGATAATACAACGGTAGAGGCTAATATCACAAACAGTACAGCTGTTATGATGACAAGTGTAGCAGGTGATCCATATGCAATCGGTTATATCTCTCTTGGTTCTTTAAATGATACAGTTAAGGCAGTTAAGATTGACGGTGCTGAAGCAACAACAGAAAATGTAGCAAATGGTTCATATAAAGTAGCAAGACCATTCAATATCGTAACAAAAGATGGTCTCAGCGATGTCGCACAGGATTTCGTAGATTACATTATGAGCGCTGAAGGTCAGGACATCATCGAGCAGAACGGTTATATCAAGATCGATCAGAATGCAGCCGCTTATGCAGGCAGTAAACCGGAAGGCAAAATTGTTGTAGCAGGTTCTTCAAGTGTATCCCCTGTTATGGAGAAATTAAAAGAAGCTTATCTTGCAGTGAATACAAATGCAGACATTGAAATCCAGACATCTGATTCTACAACAGGTATCACATCTGCACAGGAAGGCATCTGCGATATCGGCATGGCATCCAGAGATCTGAAAGATACAGAAGCAGATGTAACAGCGACAACAATTGCACAGGATGGTATTGCAGTTATCGTTAACAATGAAAACCCTGTAGAAAACCTTACAAGCGATCAGGTAAAAGCTATTTTCACAGGTGAAACAACAAGCTGGGCAGATGTTCAGTAAGCAATAATAAAAAGAGGGGGGCTGTCTCCGGACAGTCCCCTGTTTTAGGATACAGGAGTATTTATGAAAGTCAAAGAAAAAGTAATGGAAATTGTTTTCCTGGTAGCGGCATGTGTTTCCATTCTGGCGGTTCTGCTGATTTGTGTGTTTCTTTTTTCAAGTGGTATTCCGGCCATCGGCAAAATAGGGCCGCTGAATTTCCTTGGAGGAACTGTCTGGAAGCCGAGCAATAATTTATTTGGCATATTGCCGATGATCCTTGGCAGTATTTATGTAACTGCAGGGGCCATTGTTATCGGTGTGCCAATTGGAATTTTTATGGCTGTTTTTATGGCAAGATTTTGTCCGTCAGGACTTTACAAAATTTTAAAACCTGCAGTAGAGCTTCTGGCGGGTATCCCATCAATTGTTTATGGTTTCTTTGGTATGGAAGTACTGGTGCCGATGCTTCGTGATGTATTTGCTGATTTTAACTGCAAAGGTAATTCTATGCTGGCGGCATCGATCCTTCTGGGGATTATGATTCTTCCGACGATTATCGGTGTCTCTGAATCTGCAATTCGTGCGGTGCCGAATAGTTATTATGAGGGCTCTTTGGCTCTGGGTGCTGATCATGAACGAAGTGTGTTTTTCGCAGTTCTCCCGGCAGCAAAATCCGGTATTCTGGCAGGTGTTGTTCTCGGTATCGGCCGTGCGATCGGTGAAACCATGGCAGTTATCATGGTAGCAGGCAATCAGCCGGTAATCGCCCACAGTATTTTCAAAGGCGTACGTACAATGACAGCCAATGTTGTTATTGAAATGGGATATGCGACAGGGCTTCATAGAGAAGCACTGATTGCAACCGGTGTTGTACTGTTTGTATTTATTCTTCTGATCAACCTGTTATTTTCAGTTCTTAAAAGGAGGGAAAAATAATGAAAGAAGTAGATAGCATTAAAGCTATTAACAAAGTTTCTTTTGGACAGCGATTGAAAGCTTATAAGAGAAGCAAATTATCATTCCTCCTTGCTGTACTGGTTTTATTTTCTGCCGTTATCACAATTGGTGTATTGGGCTATCTGATTGTTTATATACTGATTAAAGGTGTACCGAATCTCAGCCCTGAACTTTTCTCACTGACATATACATCAGAAAATGTTTCTATGGTTCCGGCTATTATCAATACATTGATGATGACGGTTCTGGCGCTTTTGATCGCAGTACCGCTTGGCATCTTCTCAGCTATTTATATGGTTGAGTATGCCAAAAAAGGCAATAAATTGGTAGGTGCCATCAGTGTTACGACGGAGACACTGGCAGGTATCCCTTCTATTGTATACGGCCTTTTCGGTATGTTGTTTTTTGTAACTTATCTGCATTGGAAATATTCCATACTGGCCGGCGCTTTTACCCTTTCAATCATGATTTTGCCTTCTATTATTCGTACGACGCAGGAAGCACTTTTGTCTGTGCCGGATTCATACCGTGAAGGCAGCTATGGTCTGGGAGCAGGCAAACTGCGAACGGTTTTCAGAATTGTTTTGCCGTCAGCAATACCGGGTATTCTGGCAGGTGTTATCCTGGCCATCGGCCGTATTGTAGGTGAAACAGCAGCACTGATTTTTACAGCCGGAACTGTACCGGATATTGCAAAGAACCTGATGTCATCAGGACGAACACTGGCAGTTCATATGTATGTATTATCCGGTGAGGGGCTGCATACAGACCAGGCTTATGCCACAGCTGTGGTATTGTTGGTAGTCGTTATTATCATCAATGGACTTTCCACATTGATTGCCAAGAAATTTACGAAGGCATAAAGAAGAGAAAGGAATAAATATGGATAAATTTAATGTAGAACATCTTGATTTATATTATGGTGATTTCAAGGCGCTCAAGGATATTAATCTGAAGCTTCCTGCCAATGAGATCACTGCATTTATCGGACCATCCGGATGCGGTAAGTCAACATTTTTAAAATCACTGAATCGTATGAATGACCTGGTGGAGGGCTGTAAGATCACCGGAAAAGTAACATTGGACGGTGAGGACATATACGGACCGAATATGGATGTGAATGTGTTGAGAAAAAAAGTAGGTATGGTTTTTCAGAAACCGAATCCTTTCCCAATGAGTGTTTATGACAATATCACATACGGACCGAGAACCCATGGTATCCACAAAAAATCCCAATTAGACGAGATTGTAGAACGCTCACTGAGAGGAGCCGCTATCTGGGATGAATTAAAGGACAGACTGAATAAAAGTGCTTTAGGCCTTTCAGGCGGTCAGCAGCAGAGACTTTGTATTGCAAGAGCACTGGCTGTACAGCCGGATGTCATCCTGATGGATGAGCCGACATCTGCCCTGGATCCAATTTCAACTTCAAAAATTGAGGATCTGGTTCTGGAATTGAAAAAAGATTATACCATCATCATGGTCACTCATAATATGCAGCAGGCGACCCGTGTTTCAGACAGAACCGTCTTTTTCCTGTTGGGTGAAGTGATTGAAGACGGCAAAACAGAAGAACTCTTCTCTATGCCGAGAGATAAGAGAACAGAAGATTATATCACAGGGAGGTTTGGCTAATGCGCAATCGTTTCGATTTACAGTTAAAGCAGCTTAATGATGATATTATTGAGATGGGAAATATGATTGAAAGAGCCATCGAAATGGGCGTCTATGCCCTGATTGGTCATGATGCAGACAAAGCAAAGCAGACCATTGATTATGATATGGATATTGACCACATGGAGCGTGATATTGAGGCATTGTGTATGAAACTTCTGCTTCAGCAGCAGCCGGTGGCAAGAGATTTGAGACAGATTTCTTCAGCACTGAAGATGATTACGGATATGGAGCGAATCGGCGATCAGGCATCGGATATCGCAGAACTTTCACTTCAGCTTGGTGATGTATCGGATATTGCAGAGCTCTCTTTGATCCAGAAAATGGCCAATGAGACGATGATGATGGTTGTTCGCGGGACAGAAGCTTATGTTACAAAAGATTTAGAAGTTGCTCGCAGTGTCATTGACAATGATGATGTAGTAGACGATCTCTTCGATCAGATCAAAATGGCGCTTGTAAAGCGTATTCAGGAGAACCATGTGAAGAGTTTTGAAGCAGCAGATCTTTTGATGGTGGCCAAATACTTTGAGCGCATCGGAGATCATGCCACAAATATTGCGGAGTGGGTTATTTACTCAATTACCGGCAAGCATGTGGATGAAGTAGATGGCTAAATCTGATAGAGCCTGAAGGAGAAATAAAAAGAAAGGCGGGAGAGTAATGATGATAAAGCGTATGTGGTATGAACTGAATATTCTGGCATTAAGAAAGCATGTGCGCCCTGTCAGTTTGTTCCTGCTGGTGCATACATTGCTCTGGTGTGATCTGACATGGCTGATCTGCCAGGCAGGATGTGATATTCTGGAAATGCCGAGAGCCCTGTATCAGATGGATATTCTTCTGATCACGGCTTATGCCGGTGTCTTTGGAGGTTTGATCGGCGGTATGATTTATCTGATGCATGAGAATCTGATTTAGGTGACCGTGATCGGCCAGGTTTCTTTGAAAAAATACAGAATCGTAAAAATGACCCGTATACGGTGGAAATTCCACTGCATACGGGTCATTTTCAGATAAAAATCTTCTGAACAACACGAAAACTTACGATGTCAGATAAAAAATCCTTTGCAATCATATTTCATTCATCTGCCCGGCAGAATGTACAGAGAATCAATGGAATGTAATATGTAAGTGGCAGGAATTAAAGCATCCCTGGTTCCCGTGATATTCTGAACACAGCCGACAGTGTCAATGGATGATTATCAGACACCGCAAGTTAAAGCGTTACAGCCATTATATCATTTCGCATGGAAAATATCAATGACTGGAACTATGAAAAAAAGCAATATGTCTGTGAGTAAAAAAGAGGGGTTGCATTTCAAACCATCAGCTGTTAAGCTAGAGTTGGTCAATTATAGAAGAGATGAAATAAAGATTTTAAGAAGAAAGAGAGGGATATCCATTGATTGCATCAGATGATATATTATCCCTGAATTTTTATAATTACGGGAATCCCTTTACCGGAAGCTATCAGGGAATGAGATACCGAATTGTTAAACAGAAAGAGACAAAAGATGAGGAAGGCCGGACGATCAAGGAGGAAGGCCTTCTTGCAGCGATATGGCCGGAACCTTTTGCTTTTGAGAAGACAGCGGATGATCTGAAGACAACTAGACTTTTTCCCTTTAGTGAAGAAGGCAAAGTACAGGTGCTGGAATGGCTCAATTCGTCCTGGGAGAATGGCGAATGGAAACCGGGCTTTACAGCTTCTGAGTTGGATGAGTTGGTACAAAAGATGAAAGAAGGGCATGAAGAATGAACAGTACAAAGACAGAAAGTCTGGAATTGATCAAAGCACTATCAGAGGCGAAGGCACCTTCCGGGTTTGAGGATGCCGCCATCGCAGCGGCAGGAGCATTTGCTGAGACATTTGCTGCAGTGGAAGAGGATCATCTTCGAAATCTTTATGTGACACCGGAAAAGAGTCAGAATTCAGACAAGCCGGTATTTATGCTGGATGCCCATGGAGATGAAGTGGGGATGATGATTCATTCGATCACACCAAAAGGAGCATTGCATTTCCTTACATTGGGACGGTGGGATCCAAATACACTTCCGGCATCAAAGGTGATGGTTCATACAAAGTTCAACACATGGATTCCGGGTATTGTGGCAGCAAAACCGGTGCATTTTATGACAGAGGAAGAAAAGGGGAAGCCTTTGAATATTGCAGATCTGGTCATAGATGTGGGGGCTGTATCTTATGAGGATGCCGTGGAGAATTTTGGTGTAAGAATAGGTGAACCGGCAGTCTCCGCTGTAGATTTTTCGTATGATGAACAACATGATATCATGTTTGGCAAAGGCTTTGACTGCAGAATTGGCTGTGCTGCTATGTTGGAATCAGTGAAGCGGCTTAGTGATAAGGACCTGCCTTTTGCAGTCAGGGGTGTGATGTCCGCCCAGGAAGAAGTGGGAGAACGAGGTGTTCAGGTGGCAGTTCAGAATGCAGCACCGCAGGTTGCAATCTGTTTTGAGGGCTGTCCGGCAGATGATACATTTACAGAAGATTATGCGGTTCAGACAGCCATGAAGAAAGGGCCGATGCTTCGCTTTATGGATGTATCTATGATAGCCAATCCGCGCTATATGCGTGATACATTTGAATTGGCTGAGAAACTTGGTATTCCCTGTCAGGCTTCTGTTCGTGCAGGCGGCGGCAACAATGGAGCATATGTGAATCTGACGGGACGCGGCGTTCCGGTCATTGTCATTGGTATACCGGTGCGTTATATCCATTCCCATTACGGCATTGCATCCTACAGTGATTTTGAGGCAGCAGTCAATCTGGCAGTGGCAGTTGTGGAGCATATGACACCGGAGAAACTTCAGAGCTTTTAGCGTTTTTAAGGCAGTGATGTTTTTTAGAAGAACAAGAATATAGGGGGTTTAAAGAATGAAACAATATGATGTGATTATAATCGGTGCAGGACCGGGCGGTATTTATTCAGCATGGGAGCTGGCCATGAAGAAACCGGAGCTTAAGATTGCGGTTTTTGAGAAAGGAAGAGAACTCGAAAAGAGAAAATGTCCGATCAATGGTGATACAGTTAAATCCTGTGTGGGATGTCCGTCCTGCGCGATCATGAGCGGATTTGGCGGCGCGGGTGCCTTTTCAGACGGCAAATACAATATTACGAATGAATTCGGCGGTACGCTGCATGAATACATTGGTAAGAAAAAGGCCATGGAGCTGATGCGTTATGTGGATGATATCAATATGAGCCATGGCGGCGAAGGGACCCGCATGTACTCAACAGGTGATACAAAGTTTAAGAAGATCTGTATTCAGAACAATCTGCATCTGTTGGATGCATCGGTGAGACATCTTGGTACAGATGTGAATTATATTGTACTGGAACAGCTATTTGCTGAACTGAAAGATAAAGTAGACTTCTATTTCAACTGCGGTGTTGAACATGTGACAAAAGAAGGCGAGGGCTACGGCGTTCATACAGCTAAGGAGAGTTACCTCTGCAAACAGTGTATTATTTCCGTTGGCCGAAGCGGCAGCAAATGGATGGAAACTGTTTGTCAGGAGATGGATATCCCAACCAAATCCAACCGTGTGGATATCGGTGTGCGTGTTGAATTGCCGGCGGTTGTATTTTCAGATTTAACAGATGAATTGTATGAAAGTAAGATTGTCTATAGAACAGAGAAGTTTGAAGATCTGGTGCGTACATTCTGTATGAATCCGAAGGGCGCAGTTGTTGCCGAGAATACAAACGGAATTGTGACAGTGAATGGCCACAGCTATGAAAATCCGGAACTTCAGACAGAGAATACCAACTTTGCCCTCCTTGTTGCCAAGCATTTCTCAGAACCGTTCAAGGACAGCAATGGTTACGGTGAAAGTATTGCCAGACTTTCCAATATGCTTGGCGGCGGTGTGATCGTACAGCGTTTCGGAGATTTGATCAGGGGAAGAAGAAGTACAGAAAAGCGTATCAGAGAGAGCCTTGTAGTGCCGACATTGTCAGCGACGCCGGGAGATCTGAGTCTTGTACTTCCGAAGCGTATTCTTGACGGTATTATTGAGATGATCTATGCACTGGACAAGATTGCTCCGGGTACGGCCAATGGAGACACGTTGCTTTATGGTGTGGAAGTTAAGTTCTACAACATGGAAGTGTCCATTGATGAAAACCTTGAGACAAGGCACAAAGGTTTATATATTATCGGTGACGGCAGCGGTGTGACCCATTCTCTGTCTCATGCATCTGCCAGCGGTGTGTTTGTGGCAAGACGCATTATGGAAGACATCGAATAAAGATCATATACAAAATAGTTCCGGCGGCCACGCTTAACAGTGTATTGCGTTTCCAGAGATGGAGAATGACAACACCTGCAATGGCGATGGCGGCGGCAATGGTTTCTGTGCCGAATACAGTCAATGGACTCTTAAGGCAGTAAATCACCAGAACAGCAATAATAGCAGGCGGCAGTTTGTCGGCAATTTCTTTGATGAAAGCCGGCATCTGCCGCTTTTTGAATACAAGAAAAGGCAGTGCACGGATCAGAAAAGTGATGCCGGAGGCAATGGCGATCAGTAAAATAGAATGACTTGGACTCATTACGGCAGCTCCTTTCTTCTTTCAGCCTGTGTAAAAGCAGTCACAAATAAAACGGTAACAATAAGGGCCGGCAGCAGGAAATTACCTGTACCGAATATAAACAGGCAGACAATGCCTGCAAGAAGCCCGGTAACGGCACAGCGGCCGGCCGCTTTCGGATGAGCCAGTACCTGATCCAGCAAAATGACAACAAAAAGTGCGGTCATTGAAAAATCAATGCCGGTAAAATCAAAAGGCAGAACCTGTCCGAGAAGCGCACCGATGACGGAGCCGATGATCCAGTAACTCTGATCAAAAAGATTGATCAGAAACCAGGCCGGACGGTTTTTCTCTTCTGGATCTTCATTTTTACAGCTGCAGAGAACGGAATAGGTTTCATCCGACAGGGAGAAAATCATATAAAGCTGTGTTTTCATTTTTTTAAAAGATTCAATAAAGGACAGGCCGTAAAAAACATGGCGGCTGTTGACAAAAAGCGTTGTGATTGCAACTGTCAGCGGTGAAGCGGAAGCAGCCAGCAGCGGTACCAGTACAAACTGCATAGAACCTGCATAAAGAAACAGGCTGATGCAGAACGCCCAAATAAAATTAAAACCAGCCTGCTGCAGAACGATTCCAAAAGCAATACCGAGAAAAATATAGCCAAAAAGCACAGGCAGCGTCCTGGAAAAAGCATATTTTATGTATTTTTTCATTTTTCTATTTCCTTTAATGTAGACTGAAGAATGTCATAATTTCGTCCGTATATGACATACTTTACTTATCATAGCAAGTTAATGAGGAAAAATCAAATAAATACATGGTATTAGTGGGTATAGAAAAAAATTATGGGTGGTATAAGGCGGCTAAAAACTATATAAGTAGCAGGCTTCTGTTGACGAGGGCGGAACTGCTATGATAATCTAAGAGATGGATATTAATGAACATTTCAATAAAAATGCGGCAAATGAGCGTTTTGCCCCAGTGCCGCGAAGAGGCGTTTATCATGAGTTTTAGAGATGATTTTGTATGGGGCGCTGCCACCAGTGCCTATCAGATAGAAGGCGGTGTTTACGGAGAAGGAAAAGGCCGACATATATGGGATATTTATGTGAAGGAGCCCGGTAAGGTTTATGAAGGACACACAGGGGATGTGGCCTGTGATCATTATCACCGCTTCCGTGAAGATGTGCAGATCATGAAGGAGATGGGGCTGAAGGCCTATCGTTTTTCTATGGATTGGTCGCGGCTTTTGCCGGAAGGCACCGGCAGGGTGAATGAAAAGGGTGTTGCTTTTTACAATGAATTGATCGATGCACTTCTGGAGAATGGTATAGAGCCTTATGTAACGCTGTATCATTGGGAACTGCCCTATGAATTATATAAGAGAGGCGGATGGATGAATCCTCAGATTGCAGAGTGGTTTGGCGACTATGCAGAACTTGTGGCGAAGCTGTTCAGTGACCGGGTAAAATACTTTTTTACAATGAATGAGCCGCAATGTTTTATTGGTCTGGGATTTGTGACCGGTGTGCATGCGCCGGGACTGCAGGTTCCTTTGCGTGACAGCTTTGAGATGGCCCATAATGCATTGAAAGCTCATGGAAGGGCTGTTCAGAAACTTCGGGAGTATGCAAGGCAGCCCCTGGTGATTGGTTATGCACCGACAGGTTCCATGTGTTATCCTGAGACGGATTCAGCAGAAGATATAGAGGCAGCCAGAATGGCCACCTTTGCAATACCGGAGGACGACAGAAACTGGACATGGAATGTGAGCTGGTGGTCGGACCCGGTACTTCTGGGGGAATATCCGGCAGATGGACTCAGACGGTTTGAATCCTATTTGCCGAAGATAACAGAAGCTGATATGAAATTGATTTCAGAGCCTATTGATATCTATGGCCAGAATATTTATAATGGACGCTGTATTCGTATGGGAGCCGATGGCCGGCCGGAGGAAACCATGCGTTACAGCGGTTTTCCAAAGACCGCAGCCCAATGGCCGGTGACACCGGAGAGCCTTTACTGGGGACCGAAATTTTTGTATGAGCGGTATAAGAAACCAATCTATATTACGGAGAATGGATTGTCATGCCATGACGTGATTTCTCTGGATGGCAGAGTGCATGATCCGAATAGAATCGATTTTCTGGCAAGATATCTCGGCGCATTAAAACATGCGGCTGAAGAAGTGGATGTGCGGGGATATTTCCAATGGTCACTGATGGACAATTTTGAATGGAATCTGGGGTATTCCGAACGATTTGGATTGATATATGTTGATTATCGAAATCAGCAGCGGATCTGGAAAGATTCAGCTTACTGGTACCGTGACCTGATCCGAAGCAATGGGCGCTCAATTTGAAAGGGTGGCCGGAATACTGAAGAAATAAATTAGATATGAACAGATACAGATGTTTTTAGATAAGGATGGAGAAAAATGAGTGAGTCTGCAGAGATAACAATTAAAGAATTATCCGACATGGCTGTGGGTTCTTACCTGCTGGCAGATGC
>JBNMJG010000019.1:0-10551 GCA_050873705.1 Coprococcus sp.
ATCCATACACAATGTCTCTGAATATCCTCTGCCAGACCTTCCGAATCATAAGTCCATCGCTTCAAATCTGCCATATCTGCTGCTTCTGTCTTCACAGATCGCCCGTTTAAAATAATCTCTGTCACATCAACCGCCTCCTACAAATCGGACAACCTCAACTGTATCGCCATCCTTCAAAATGGCTTCTTCCCATGTACTTCTCGGAACAATCGCACCATTGCACTCAACCGCAATCATCTTATCCGGATAACCATGCGCTCTCAAAAAAGCGGCAACCGTTGTTCCCTCTGCGATTTCAAGCATTTCACCATTGACTTTGATCACTGCAAAACCCTCCTCTCGTCACAAACGTGCACCGACCTTTGATACTGCCGACATTCCGAAAAACATCAAAAAGCATCAAAAAAAGCCGCACAAAGAACTACACCCGTGGTGGTGTACCCCTTCATGCGGCTAAACATCAAAATTCATAACCTTTCATACAGCAGTTATAAACTGAATGAACTTCTGCACTCTGACTTAATTATAACGTTTTTCAGCCAACTGTCAACCCCATATTCTCCATGCATATCATATAAAACATTCTGCGTCTATATGACTATCACCTCAGACCGAATACTTTCGTTTATCAGTCTCTGTTATTTCACTATACAAAATCCCGAATCTGTAGCCTATTTTCTCATTTCATTTTGATAAAAATATTGCTTCGCGTTATAATACTCTCTGATAAGATTTAAAAATAAATTAACTGCTTGCAAAACGTTCACTATTTTCGGGAAATATATACAATAACCTAATAACGTTTTGCACATAGTATTTTTTAGGAGATTTTTATGTACCAGATTATTACAGACGGTTCATGGGATATGGGCAGTGCCCGCGCCGCCGCCCTCGGCGTTGAGGTGGTACCCTACTATGTAACCATGGACGGTGAACATTATTTAAAAGAAATTGAAGAACTGGATGTCCGTGATTTTTACAAGTTTATGGTGGAGAATCCAAAGATTTTTCCAAAGACTTCTCTGCCGACAGTTCAGGATTATTATGATGTTTTTGCGAAATATGCCAAACAGGGCACTGACATCATCTGCTTTACCTTGAGTTCCAAATTCAGCGGTTCCTACAATTCCGCCCGCAATGCAGGCAGTATGATTCTTGAGAACTATCCGGATATCCGCGTAACCGTAATGGATACGACACTGGCTACCCTGATGCAGGGCCTGATGATTCAGGAAATTGTCCGCTATCAGCGTTCCGGTGCAGATTATGATGCCCTTGTAAAGCGTGCCGATGAACTTAAAGAAACCTGCCGTATTTTCTTTACCGTTGAAAATATGGACTATCTCATTCACGGCGGCCGTGTAGGCAAACTGGCAGGTATCTCTGCCAACATCCTGAATCTGCGTCCTATGATTCTCATGACTCAGGGTGAACTTTTCCCATCCGGTCTGGCCAGAGGCCGTGTACAGTCCCGTAAGAAAGCCATGGAAAAATTATTTGCATACATCGAAGAAAACGGCAATGATCCGGATCGCTATGTTTATATGGTGGGTTACGGCTACAATATCAAAGAAGGGGAAGAACTCCGTAAAGATGTCATCGAGAAAATGAAAAAGAAATGGCCGGGATTTGAACCGATTGTGGATATCGGCCAGATCGGCGCCACCATCGGCGTTCACACAGGCCCACATCCGATCGGCTTTGGGCTGTGCGAGAAGTCCTGCGCCATGGATGATTTTTATAAAGGACTGAATTAGATAAAAAGAAATCCCGGATTGATAGCCTCAAATCCTGGATTTCTTTTTATGTTTCGATTCTTTTGTTAAATTTTATTGGTTCCTGTCTTCAACCATCGCACCGGTTCATACAGTTTTCTCAGTGTCTTCACCACTTTATCACTGTCATTTTCATGGACCACCACGTCGTATTTACCTTCGATACTGCCAAAGGTTACGATTTTCTCAATCTGAAGACGTTCTGCCAGTTTCTGCATCATCTTCTCCCTTGTGGCATCGGGATGGTAAATTTTGATATAACTGTACCCGGTATAGTCTCTGGATGGGTATTAACTCTCCGCCGCCTGTTATCAGATTCTGGCTCACCAGAACAAGAAGCCCTGCCATACCGCCGATGAAAGTACCGATGGTCCGCTGCATTGCCATGGTCATGGTATCGCCTTTATAAGGCCGGATACACCACAATACAGAAAGCGCAGTGTAAAAGGGAATGCCTGTCCGTCCCCGCAGTTCATAAATCACAAAGCCAATGAAAACACCAATGGCAGATTTAATCACACGCATGCCCACCGGCGGCAGTTTTATTTTTTTAGTCATTTTGTCTCTCCAGATTCATTTCAAGTTCTGTCAGAAAAATAGTAGCTGCCAGCATATCTGCACATCCTCCGGGACTGATATTTTTCTCTATGCAGTCTGTATTGAGTTTCTGCACTGCCTTTATTCCTTCTTTAGAAAAAGCGCCGCCACATCTTAGAATCGCTGCTGTTTGATTCTGAAGCCATTCCAGCTGATGATAATCAAAACCGCTTCTGCTTAATACATTGGTGTCCGTCATAGACACAATGCATAATAAAAGAATCTGCAGATACACTTCATTTTGATTGCATCTGCCTTTCATCATCTGCTTCATGCTCCGCATCGCTGGCAGTGTCATATGTTTTAAAACCGGAAAACCCGCCATAACTTCTCCGCGAATGCCTTTTTCTCCATATTGATGGTACAGAAGTTCTCCATTCGTTGAAGGTACTTTTTGCTGTATTTTCTGTAATTCATCCGTTAAGATTTCTTTTGTCATCTTCTCTGCTGTTTCAAGAATATGCTCCGCATCAAAGCTGTCGGAAGTTTTGCTGTAACAGTAACCTGCTGCTGCCGCCAGTATACCTATGCTGAAAATAGCCCCTTTATGCGTATTCACACCATCCGTTGCCATGAGCATCGCCCGCTCTGCCTGCTTTCCCACCGGACGAATGGCCTGAAATAATTCTTTCTCCGCTCTCTCCCAGCCATAACCGATATCAAACATATCCACTAGCCAGGGCACAATAGCTGCTGTACTTCTCTCAAATGTCTCCACCGTCATATCCTTATGGGCACCGTTATCATGCCGATCCACCAGCCCTGGTTTCGGCGTTGTATAGACCTCCCCAAGCAGAGCTTTCTGCAAAGCTTTTTCCACCTTGGCACTTAGAATGATACGGTCAATCTCCTGAATCATTCGTTCCACACTGTGTGCGCGGCTTCTTGCACATAGCTTGGCATCCTGCCCGCAGATCAGACACTTTCTAACAGACCGTCCGATATCCGTACGCTCGGCTTTCTCCATTCCCGGTCCCAGTACGTCGATATCAAAAAGCCGGCCCAGGCGATCTTTTTCTTCTATTGCACACATCCAGCTTTTCACACGGTCTTTCTTTTCATACACAATACCATAAAATTCATAACCAGTCTTCGGTGAACGGATCAGTTGACTGCTGATTCGAAGGTGCTGGCTGTCTATCTGGTCCGTAATCCGGCTGATGCCTTCCCGAAACGCCCACTGATACTCCGGTGACGTCTTGACTGCTCCCGGAATATTGAGTGTAAAGCTGATCAGCGTTCCATTGTTGTCTTTTAAAAGCTGACTCTGAAGACGCTGTCTGTATTCTCTTGCATCCATCATTTCCACAATTGATACGCTCTGCATCAGATACTCCCCCTTTTTCTGGTCTACTGCATAAATTTCTCTTCCAGCCACTGATAAGTGGAAACCGGCAGGTACTTTTTTGTTCCCTGAGGGTTGCCCGACTGCCAGGCCCTTCGGACAACAGAAGCACTAATGGGCTCTGTCCCCTCTGTCATGCGTTTTAACTCCACCAGCTCAATCCCCGCCGGCGGCAATGCCTGCTTCAGACATTCATTATAAGCCGCTGTCACATGACAACTGTCCTCGGTTCCCACAAAGCGCCGGTCTATCTCCAGGGCCTTTGCAATGGCATGTGTAAAAATTTCAATATCCAGCATGCAGTTCATGGTAAATGCCTGCTGCTTTTCTTTTATAAAATAGGTAGGAAATACAACCGGTGAAATCAGATAGTCCGATGTCTGGTGCAGAATCACATTGGAAAATCCTCTGGTGCCCAGTTTGACCATCTCATATCGGTCCCTGGCTGTCAGCCACCCCTGATTCTCCGACAGGATAAATAAATGCACCCAGCGGCAGCCTTTTGAAGCCTGTTCAATCAGATACTGATGTCCCCGTGTAAAAGGATTACAGTTGGCCACAATGGCACCGATTCCCTGTCCATGGACATTTTCCGTGCCTGTCTGCATGGCTGTCTCTGTTTCCTTCTGCAGCTTTCGGATATATTTTTTCAGGCCGTCTTTTTTATTTTCCAGCAGCAGGATTCTATCTGTTTCCGCCACCGGATAAAGGCCCATATTGCCGAAAATCTCTTTATTTTTGGGCTTTGTAAAACCAAAATAATGGGTAATGCCCTGTTCAAAAAGGTGTGTAACCAGTTCCGTCATAATCTCCGACAGAAGATTCTGGCCCTGATAATCCGGCGAAACCGCCACGCATTTGATGATATTAGCATGACAGGAGCCTGTCGCGATGATTCTACCCGCATCCTCAAGGATAACGGTGAATGTGATCTGATCATCGTAATCAAGCTCCTGTTCATTTAAGAAGGTAGTTAGTTTTTTGAGTTCCGCACCGGAGAATGGAACTCCGGTGCGTTTATAGTAATGCTTTTCCATTTCGATCATGCCTCAATGGAATTTAGACACTCTCGACATAATCATCGACACATTCAAAGATCTTCTGTTCATAATCTTTGTTGAGTCGTCTTGTTTTGCCTACATAAAAGTTCTTAGCATAGGTACGCATGATGCTTGTACCGAAAATATTCTGTGTATGATTTCTGCTTGCAGTTTCCTTCTTTGTCATGTTCAGATCCCCCTTGATTCAATGCTGATATATCGCTCATTTCTTATACATTTACTATAACAGGCTTTCTGCTGATAATCCAATTCCCATCGTCTATCCTGTCATAAAGAAAGGGCATGGTCATCATCACCCAAAAGGAATACCTGACGCTGAATCTAATGCTGATTTCTGTTGAAATTGATCAGACAACCTGCCTTGACAATTTCTTTTTCACGGTCTGTCATCGGTGCAATGTACAGCGTCATCGGCTTCACTGTCTCACCAAGAACATATGCCTGAATATGCTGCATATCACCATCTAAAGCTTCACGGATGTTTGGCACATAAATATAGCTGCCCACTTCAAATTCCGGTGTTTCCTTCATCTGGAAAGGAATCATTCCCCAGTTCATGACGTTTGAACGATAACGTTTGGTTGCATACTCACTGCTGATATTGGCAAGACCGCCCAGTACTCTCTGGCAGGAAGCTGCCTGCTCACGGGCAGAACCATCACCCGGTTTCACGCAGTAGATCATACTTCCGATTTCCACTTCCGAAGTCTTAACTTCCGGTGAAATCTCCTGAATCTGTGCATAAACCGTGTTCAGTTTCTCATCCAGTGCAGCCGCACCGTTATTCTCGATTCTGGCATTTTCAAGTTTCTGAACAGCCTTTGCATTGCCCACATAAGCCGGATCACGGCGGGATAATGCAAATTCAGCCAGTCCCAGCGGATTGGAACGGTAAGAAGATGTTTCACCGGATGGAATCAGTTCATCTGTTGTGGTTACAGGGTCCATAATCTTTGAACATACTTTCAAAAGGATGTTGTCAGCCAGCGGTTCCATTTCCGGCCAGTCTTTAATATTCGGGCCATATACAAGGGAAGCCTCTGTATTAGCTTTAGAATAGCCATTGTAAACTCTTGCTTTGTAAGCAGAATCGTCAAAATGATATTCAGGTACCACATAATCATCGGCATATTCTGTGGCTGGTGTCAGTCTGCCGCCGTTGGCTGCTGTGGCTGCGATGGAACGGGCATCCATAAGTGCCACTGCGGATAACTGTCCCACACCCGGTTTGGAACCTTCTCTGTTCGGGAAGTTTCTTGTTGTATGACGGATACTGAAAGCATTATTGGCCGGTGTATCTCCCGCGCCGAAACATGGGCCGCAGAATGCCGTCTTAATGTTGGCACCTGCTGCCATCAATGTGGAAATGGCACCTTTCTGGATTAGATCCATGAATACAGGCTGGGATGACGGATAAACAGATAATGTAAAGGCATCGTTGCCGCAATTGGCATTTTCAAGAATATGGGCTGCCTCCATGACATTGGTATAATTACCGCCGGCACACCCTGCAATAATACCCTGCTGAACATTGAGTCTGCCATCCACCAGCTTGTCTGTCAGGCTGAAGTTAATCGCTGGATTTTCAGCAATTCTTGCTGCTTCTTTTTCCACCTCACGAAGAATATCTGCTGCATTTTCATTAAAGGCATCGATTTCATAGGTGTTGCTTGGATGGAATGGCAGTGCGATCATTGGTTTGACTGTTGAAAGATCCACATAAACCATACCGTCATAATAAGCCACCTTTTCAGGATTTAATTCTTTGTAAGCATCTGCGCGGCCATGAGCTGTAAGGAAGACTTTTGTATCTTCATCTGTTCTCCAGATAGAGGACAGACAGGTTGTCTCTGTTGTCATGACATCCACACCATTTCTGAAATCTGTTGTCATTGTGCTGATGCCGGGGCCCACAAATTCCATGACTTTATTCTTGACATAACCATTTTTAAAGACAGCACCGATAATAGCCAGGGCAATATCCTGAGGACCAACGCCCGGATTGACTTTGCCATCCAGATAAACGCCGATCACTCCCGGATAATCCACATCATACGTGCTGCAAAGAAGCTGCTTCACCAGTTCACCGCCGCCTTCGCCGATGGCCATTGTACCAAGGGCACCGTAGCGGGTATGGCTGTCAGAACCAAGAATCATGCGTCCGCAGCCTGCCATGGTTTCACGCATATACTGATGGATAACTGCAATATGCGGAGGTACATAGATACCACCGTATTTCTTTGCGGCAGAAAGTCCGAATACATGGTCATCCTCATTGATGGTACCGCCCACTGCACACAGAGAATTGTGGCAGTTGGTCAGTACATAAGGAATAGGGAATTTTTCCATACCGGAAGCTTTGGCCGTCTGGATGATGCCTACAAATGTAATATCATGGGATATCATGGCATCGAATTTAATTCTCAAATGTTCCATGGAATCGGATGTATTGTGGGCTTTCATAATACCATAGGCCATTGTTCCTTTTCTGGCAGTTTCTTTATCGAAAGAAAGACCTGTTTCAGCCTGTGCTTTTGCAGTTTCATTTTCGGCATAAATCTGCTGTCCGTTCACCAGATAAGCGCCGCCGTCATATAACTTTACCATAATCTATTTCTCCTCACCTGTTAATTTCACACATTATGTAAAAGGCAATCTCCGCCTGTATTTAATCTTCGAATTCGCAATCTTTGATTTCACGGACTACATCCATGATTGTGCCGTCTCTGGCTTCAATAATCCCCACGATTCTGTCCCCAAACTGAACCGCTTCAGGCTCACCTACAATACTGTAAGCAATATCTCTCAGCTCCTCAATAGTCTTTAACGGTACGCAGTCAGCAGCCCTTAAAGCCTCCAGAAGGTCCTGTCTTGCCGGATTCACAGCCACACCATAATCTGTGACAACCACATCAATGCTCTCTCCCGGTGTTGTCACGGTTGTAACATCTGTACAGATGGCCGGTGTTCTGCCCTGAAGCAGCGGGCAGATGACGATGGTACATTTTGCACCCTGGGCTGCGTCCGGATGACCGCCCTGAGCCCCTGTAATACGGCCGTCTGAACCAACAACCACGTTGCAGTTGAAGTTTGTATCCACTTCAAGGGCTGCCAATACTACATAATCCAGTTTATTAACAAAGCTGCCTTTGTTAAATGGATTGGCATAGGCACCTGCGGAAATACGGTGATGATTCGGACGTTTCACAGAATTAACAGCGAAAAGGTCGAAATCCTGTGTATCCAGCAGTTTGCCCACAAGGCCTTCATCCAGCATGTCTACCATGCCCTTGCTCATGCCGCCCACAGCAAATCCCATTTTGATGCCCCGTTCTCTCATGATTTTTGCAAGGGAAGCTGCGGAAGCAATAGAAGCACCGCCGACGCCTGTCTGATAAGAAAAACCTTCCTTAAAATACGGTGTATTGACAACAACCTGTGTACAATAATCTGCCATCATCAGCTTACGAACATCTGTTGTCGGTTTGGCTGCACCTGTGGCAATTTTTTCAGGAATACCGATGGCATCCACAACGCAGACATAATCCACTTTTGTCATAGCCACATCTGCCGGATAATTCGGAAACGGCACCAGACAGTCTGTGACAGCCACAACTTTGTCCGCATGATTGCCGTCTACAAAGGAATAGCTCAGTACGCCGCAGTCACTCTTGCCGCCAATACCTTTGCAGTTGCCGTAATCATCGCAGGTTGGAGCCCCGATAAAGGAAATATCGATGTTTGTCTCACCTGTCTGAATGGCACGGACGCGCCCGCCATGACTTCTCATAATCGCCAGCCCTTTTAATTTGCCGGTAGAAATCGCCTCACCGATTTTGCCCCGCACACCGGAGGACTGAATATTGGTGATGGTCCCGTCTTCGATATAAGGCACCAGTGCATCATGGGCCTTACCCAGGGAGCTGGCACAGATGGTGACATCCTTGATGCCCATGTCATGAACTTCTTTCATAACCATGTTGACAACCAGATCGCCCTCTCTGAAATGATGATGGAATCCCAGTGTCATGCCATCATGGGCACCGCATTTTTCCAGTGCTTCTCTGATGGAACCCACCATTTTGCTTGTATTATGATCCATAACAGGTTTCACGATGGGTCCCTGTTTATGAAACTCTACGCCTTCTTTATAGTTATTTCCCTGAAATACTTCCTTGCCTGTGATTCTGAGAATTTCTTCGGGAATTTCTCTTCCAACTGCATTGATCATAATTATAAATCCCCCTTATAAACGCCGGATGCTTTTGCCAGTTCAATGGTTCTCTTGGCACCGTCATAGAACGCAATATCGATCATCTTGCCGTCAACGGTAAATACACCGATACCCATTGCACTCTTGGCATCAATTTCTTTGACAACTTTTTCTGCGAAAATGATATCTTTTTCCTTTGGCGTATAAATGTCATGGACAATGCTGATCTGTCTTGGATTAATAATGGATTTGCCGTCAAATCCCATAGCATGAATGGTTTCTACATCTTTACGGAAGCCATCCATATCATCCAGGTCTGTATACACCGTATCAAAACACTGTACCCCTGCTGCTCTCGCTGCAATGATCATATGCTGACGGGCACCCATCAGTTCAACACCTGTGCCGGTAATATGTGTCTGAAGATCCTTTGTATAATCTCCGCCTGATAATGCAATACCGAATAATCGCTCAGAAGCCTCGCAAATATCCAGGCAGTTCATGACACCTTTGGCAGACTCGATAGCTGCCATGATCAATGTTCTTCCGGATTCAATATGAAATTCCTCTTCCGCCGCTCTGACAGCCTGTTCTACCATTTTCACATCTTCTGCGGATTCTGTCTTTGGAATACGGATAGAATCCGCACCACCGGCAATAGCCGCACGGATATCTTCCTGCCAGAATTCTGAATCCAGGCCATTGATACGGACTACTCTCTCAACGCCGCGGTAATCAATTTCCTGCAAAGCATGATACAGTGAATATCTGGCTGCATCTTTTTCTTTTTCTGCCACAGCATCTTCCAGATCCAGCATAATGGAATCCGGTTTGTAAATATAAGGGTCTTTGATCAGCCCCGGTTTCTGACAGTTCAAAAACATCATGGTTCTTCTTAAACGTTTTTTATTCGGATTCATTATCGGATGGCACCTCCCCAAGGCAAATTACTTTTCTGGTCATTGGCTCTGTATACGGCACATTCAACTCTTGCTTTAATGGTACAGTCCAATGCACCTTTATCTACCACACTGATTTTGACATCTTTCACGTCCAGTCTTTCCAGTGTCTCCATCACAACTTTTCTAATCTGATGACCAAACTGATGAATGACGACGCTGTCAAGATCAAATTCAATGCCCTCACCCTCGTCATTTGGTTCAACAGTCACCATCGCATCACTGGATTCCAGTGTTCCTGCTGCTGCCGGTTTTAAAATTTCCATAGCTGTTCTACTCCCTTTTATTTCTGCTTAATTTCACGAATTGTCTGAATCAGATACTCTGTAAACTCTTCTGCTGTATGCATGCCTTCTTTGATGCCTACTTCCATGGCTGTATCACCTGTTGTACAGATATCAAGTGCTTCCTCCAGTACTTTGTTGCGGTCTGCATAACCGATGTGGATCAGCATCTGTCCCATCGCACGGATCAGACTGCTCGGATCTGCATATTCACCTCTTCCGTGGCTCATCAGATATGGAGCTGTTCCATGGATAGCTTCGAACAATGCATAGTGGTTACCAATGTTAGAAGAAGATGCTGTTCCAAGTCCTCCCTG
>JBNMJG010000020.1:0-10532 GCA_050873705.1 Coprococcus sp.
CATATCCTCCCTGTGTTATTTCTTATGCCGTTCCACCATATACTGTGTCATTGCTTCCACCAGACGAATCTCTTCATCTGTACACAACTTCAAATTATCCGTAATATTCTTCGGTACATTATTAGACTTCATGGAACCAAGCAGAAGATAATCCGGTGTAACATCCAGCACATCACAGATTCTGATAAATGAATCTAGTCCCGGACGCTCTATCCCTCTCTCGATAGATGAAATATGATTATTGGAGATATCCACTTTCTCCGCCAATTCCATCTGTTTCATTTTCATGCTTAATCTTCTCGCTCTGATTCTCTTACCCATTTCTACAAATCGTTCATTTTCACTTCTCATTTGCAACACCTCTGTACACATCATAACAAATTTCAACAGTTACGTTTACAATGCTATACAGAAGTATTCTGTTATACACTAATTTTGTAATATATTTTTACTTTTATACATGATTTTTAATATTTCACATAGATTTTCTTTATTTTACTCGTCACAAACACTCGACTAATGTCACCATTAATTTCATCATTTACACAAGTGTTCCTACAACAGCTCTTTTGTTTTACTCGCTAAGTATAACGGGATATTAGTAATCTGCCCATCTTTACGATATCCGCGCTTTGAAAAACGAATCGCATGCTCCGGCTTTTGTACCTCAATGTACCTTTTAAAGGACGGTGCCGAACGGTCCTCCCCAGCCTTTGTTTCAATAGGAATAATCTCTGTGCCATTTTGAACCACAAAATCAATTTCACTATTTCTATTTGAATAATATCGCGGCATTGTCTCAAACTGTCCTCGCAGCTGCTGTAAAACAAAGTTTTCCGTCAAAGGTCCTTTAAACTGGTAATCTGATTTTAAAAGAATCGCACTATTATCAATTCCTGCCATATGCTTCAGCAAACCGGTATCAAATAAAAATAATTTAAATTGATCTAATTTATCAAAGGCTGCTAATGGATGTTCTAAACGTGACGTATTATAAATACGATTTAACATTCCGGCAGAAACAAGCCATTCTATTGCTTCTTCAAAATCACGCGCCCTTCCGCCTTCTCTGACAGCTCCATACATAAATTTCTCATTTGATTTTGCAAGCTGTGTTACAATACTGCGAAAAACCATCAAAATTCGACCACTATTAACCTTTCCGCTGTGTTTTGAAAAATCATTTTCATAAACCTCTATTAATTCCTGCTGAATCTGTGAAATTCTTTTCGGATCTTTATATTGGAGCCATGAAGAAACACATTCCGGCATACCACCTATAATCAAATAATGATTATAAACTTCAAGCAATTTATTATGAAATATCTCTTCAATATGCTGTCCCTTTTGAACACTTTTATAATAATTATAAAGAGGTTCATCAAAGGCTTCCAGAAATTCATCAAAAGTCAATGGCGCAATATCCAATAAATTTACCATCCCAACCGGATAAGATTTCGGCTGTGCCAAAAGTGTTCCAAGTAAACTTCCTGCCGCTATAACATGAAACTCATTTGCTTTTTCTTTAAAATATTTCAATGTGTTTAGTGCTTCCGGGCACTCTTGTACTTCATCAAAAATAATCAACGTCTTTCCGGGAATAATTTTTTGCCCAACAATGAGCGATAAAAGCTCAACCAATCGATATGGATTCTTATTTGTTTCAAAAAGTGATTTTATTTCGTCTTCCTCATCAAAATTGACATATACATAATTATCATAATATTTTTCTCCGAACGCTTTCATAAGCCAAGTTTTTCCCACCTGTCTGGCACCTTTCAAAATCATTGGCTTTCGATCATCACGCTCTTTCCAGGCTGCCAGTTGTTCAATCGCTTTTCTTCTCAAATTTATCCCTCCTATCACCTGGATTTAACATAACACATTTTTTCACGTTTTTCAATCAAATAAAAACACATTTTTCCACGTTTTTATAACATAATTTCACACACTTTTCTGGAATAATTTTTTCAAAAAAACACATTTTTTCAAAATCATAAAACTACATAAAAAAGTCGGCTTGATGTTTCCCTCAACATCAAAATCCGACTTTCATCTTTTGTAACTCTTCATATCCAAATATCATTCAATAAACACAATACACTTTTAATGCCTGCAAACATTTATAGAATATCAATCTTCCGATGCCGCTTCTTTCTCTTCCAAAAAAGCCGCCAGTTCTTCCATTCCCTCTCCGGTCATCGGACTGACTTTAAAAATAGGGTCCGCACCGGCCAATTGAAGCAATTCAACTGCATCTGCGATCTGTTTCGGCGTTGAGATATCAATTTTCGTCACGACACCGGCTACAGGCAATGTAAAAGCGCTGGATTGTCCCGGTGAGAAAAAGAACTGATCTCTGCTGGCATCCTGCACAAAAACAACCTGATCCGTCTCTGTAGCTGTTACCATCAGTGACCGCAGATATCCGCGATTCTCAAGATATTCCCCCGGCGTATCAATGGTCGTATTATAGACCTCCAGCGCCTGTGTCTTTTTATATTTGATTTCCATGTGGTTCAGATACTGGCAGATGGTTGTCTTGCCGCAGGCCACATTGCCGATTAAAATAATTTTCTTCATATTCATCACCTGATTTACGACTTCGTAATCACCGTCGGCGCAAAATGCAGTGTATTCTCAAGAACATTCAATACATCTTTCACCGCTGCCTCCACATCAGCCACTGTTCCGTTGATAATCAGCGAACCATTGAAACGGTCCACAAACACAACCTCCACATTGGCAGCCTTCATCGCTACATCAGCACCAATAATCGCACCCTCACTGGGCGTAATCGTCATAATACCAAGCGCCCCAGTATAATCACCGATAACCCCCAGCTTCTTATATAAACTGCTGTCAGGATTCGCAATCACATGCGCCAAAGTCACCTGTTTACCAGGCACAAACTCCTGAATAATTCTTTGTTTTTCCTGTTCCATTTTATACCTCTTACTCTCTGTTTGCACAGGCGCTGTGAAACACCAGGTTTATCAGCTGTTCTGGCAATTATTATGCCGACACAGGCACGTTCGCACTGCCCATCACTGTCAGCGGTGCATAAGGCGCTAAAAAACACCGCCTAAGTACCGGACGTGATGGAAGCACTTGTGTCGGCATAATAATTGCCAGAACAGCACTACAAAATGATGTATGTTTCACAACTGCCTGTGCAAACAAAATCGCTCCGCATATATCACACACATAACAATCGACCATCAAGCTTCGCTCGTTACCAACACCCCAACAACATCTCTCAGTTATTCGTATGTATAACAAATTGCAACATCCAAAACTATTCTACCACTATCAAAAAGATTCCCATTTATAAGGGTGTACTCGCCGCTCAGTACACCTGGATACACGGCTTATGACATCCTATACTTTCTGTACATATTCTGCACTGTGGAGATGAGACCCAAATCGTGGAAGCCTTTGCTGAACACGATTTTGTTCGGGGCTCATCGGAACGTCCTGTGCAGCGATGTACAGAAAATATAGGATGCCATAAGCTGTGTTCTCAGCCTTCTGAGCGTCCACCCTCCTATAAAAGGGAATCGAATATTTCTTTGCGTGGGTTTGGGATCACGACGTGTGATACTTCCATTCCCTCTGCGTTTTCCGTGTGAATACCGCATTCGATGGCTTCTCTGACTGCCGCAACTTCTCCTGTCAGTACGACAAAGGATTTGCCGCCGATGCCTGTTCCCAGACGGACATCGATCAGGTCCACGTCAGCTGCTTTAACTGCCGCATCTGCTGCATATACAGAGGCAGTCACACTGAAGAATTCCATAACACCGATGGCTCCCGGTGTTCCCGGTTCCGCCGCCAGATTAATGGCTTTGATAACCTGGGGATGTACTCTCGGAATAACACAGCTGTCTACAGTATGATTGCCGCCGATGGCTGCGCCTGCATCCAGTGATGCTTTGACCGCTGCCACTTCCCCGGTAAAAAGAATGTAGCATTTGCCCGGGCATCCGGCTTTAGCAAAAATCAAATCCACTTCTGCCGTTTTCAAGATGAGGTCGGCAGCTTCTACGCCTTTAGCGATACTATTCAATTCCAAAAATCCTATTGTTTCTAACATCTGCCTACACCTCTGTTATTGTAATGGCATTTCCCGTCAAATGCGCAGTTCCTGAAATACTGGCATGGAGATTTGCACCTAATTTGCCTTCCGGACAGACTGCAATGAGCTGTCCCTTTTCAACATGTGCCCCGTCTGAAATCACAGGTTCTGCCGGCACACCAATGTTCATCTTCAACGGAAGCACAACTTTTGAAGCTGTTTCTTCCTTATATATATGACTGTCAATAGGATAGTAAGCGCCGACACCTGCTCTGGCCGCAATACGTTTCGTCGGCACCTTACGGTATGGACGGTTATCATCTGCCTCCCAGGTATCGCCCTCTCTGCTGTACCGGATACCTGCCTGAGCCAGTTCGCCTTTGATCAGGCCGTTGACTACTCTCGGCTGAAGTCCCATCGGACAGGCATAGACTTCACAGACACCACATTCACTGCAGATAGCTGCCTGACGAATATCCTTATCATCCAGAAGTTCCGGCGAAATCCAGTGGTCTTTTGTGGTCTCGTTATTATCCTGATGCGGCATGTTCATAGCCATTTTCCGCATAATGCGATGCGGCTGCAGCGGATGTCCCAGCATATGTCTCGGACAGAGCTGCGTACAGAAGGTACACTGGATGCAGGCGGATTTCGCCCGATTCAACATATGGTTCAGCTGTGTTTTCCTGCGCCGGTCAATGGCTCCGTCCTCCGGAAGCACAAGAATACCGGAGGTTGTCTTTGTCACAGAAGCATTCATGGCTGCTTCCCATGACATCGGCACACCCATCATCGGACCGCCGGATACAACCATCACTCTGTCAGATGTTGTACCGCCTGCCATCTCAATACACTGAGCAAAGGAGGTGCCCACCGGTACTTTCAAAACCGATGGCTCTCTCACTTCCCCTGTCACCGTGAGATACTTCTCCGTAAAAGGTATGCCATTCACTGCATCAGCCACTGCAATAATGGTGGCTACGTTATCAACAATGGCGCCCACGTCCAGCGGAATCCCCGCTGGTGGAACCACCTTGCCGGTTACTTCATAAACAACCACCTGCTCATCACCTGCCGGATAAAAACTATCCATCAGATGCAGCTGCACCTTCGAATGCAGCTTCTCGATGGCCGCTGTCAACGCTTCGATTTCCTTGGTATATGTTTTCTTCAGGGCGATCCTGCCTTCCGGTATCGACAATTCACGGCAGATCAGGTCCACTCCTGACACCAGCTTCTCAGCCTCATGAATCATCAGATATCGGTCTGTTCTCAGCAGCGGTTCACATTCTGCACCGTTGATAATCAGAATCTCCGGTGATGCCTTCAGCTTCACATGGGTCGGAAACCCTGCACCGCCGCATCCCACAACGCCGCTGTCAAATATTTGTTTTATCAGATCCACTTATGCATGCACCTCTATTCACTGCCTCTGGCAGCTTCCCGATTCACTTCAACAGTATCGATAATCGCTACGATTGCAGCATCCACCGGCACCATATCTCTTCCAAAAGCCTTTCGTGCCGTACTTCCGCTGACAGTCAGCACCTGTTCTCCGATACCGGCACCGACTACATCCGCAGCCACGAAGGTGCTTCCCTTCTTTCTGCCGTTACCGTCGATTTCCTGCACGACCATCAGTTTCAGACCTTCCAGGCCCTCTTCCTTCTTCGTCGCCCATACATGACCGACAACTTTGCATATCAGCATTTCGTGCTCCCCTTTTCAAACGGTGCAGCTGCACATCGCTGCACCATATCTAAAAATCAATCCTTCTAAAATAGTCCTGTTCAAACTATTTTCTGATAACTTCAATACCCTTCTGCTTGAATAAATCCCAGGCAGATGGTGTCACGATGGCATTGGCTGCCAGACAAATTGCCGCATTGCCGCTGTCAATTAAAGAACGGGCAACATCCTCCGTGATCAGCCGGTCTGTTGTTGTATGGCCGGTGCCCTTCGGTACTTCAACCGGCGGTGCCTGATATTTCGGCGGCTTTGCCGGTATCGGTGCGGTTCCGACTTTACATTCTTTCAACAGTTTAATGCCAAAGGACTGCAGCATCCGCGCATTATTCTCAATGACTTCATACAGACGGCTGCTGCTCTTGCCTGCATATTTCCTATGTGGAAAGGCCGCTTCTATCATGCACACATCTAAACCGTTCAGAAGTCCGTTGATCACTGCACAAGCTTCCGGCGAACCATCTCTGCCCTGAGCGATATCAGACATCTGCACCAGTGACAGCCTGGTGATCAGAATCCTCTGATAACGATGAATGTTCTTGTTCTGAACATAATCGTCAATTGGAAAAATCTGATACTTCTCAGACATATCCGCAGGCACTGCCTGCAGATCACCGATGACCAGAAGCTTGTCCAGACCTTCTGTGCATGCCGAAGCATTCGACCGCTGCGCCATCAATTCCTGCATGACAGCCTCCACAATCTGCTTCATTAACTTCTCATCCATTTTCTCAAATGACCTCCCCAAAAACGGGTGTTTAATCTATAGCCAATCAGAGGCATTGGCTCGAAACAGCGCCCCTGAATGACTCTAATTCTTCTTGATCATATAACCCATGTCGCCCTTCTTGTAGGAGCAGGCATTGGCTTCATCATAATCCATATGCATCGCCAGCGAAAACTTATCACTGACACGGATGATCACATCATCAATGGTCACCGGACGCTCTGTCTCCAGACGCACGGCCACACTGTCTCCATCTTCAACACCGTATAATCCGGCATCCTCCGGTGTCATATGAATATGGGCTTTGGATGCAATGACAGAACCCACAGCATTATAAATGCCCTTTGGTCCCACAAGAATCACATCTGCCGCGCCTTTTAAATCTCCAGAAAGATTCACAGGAATCGTAATACCAAGAATTCGGGCATCTGTCAGAGACATCTCCACCTGAACGGCATCCCTCGGCGGACCGAGAACAACTACATTGTCAATCTCACCCTTGGCTGTCACCAGACGGACACGCTCTTTGGAGGCATACTGTCCCGGCTGGCTGAGGGGACTCTTCTCATGCAGATTCTCCCCGAAAAGCACATCGATGGCCTGCTGTGTCAGATGCACATGTCGCCCGGAGGCTTCCACTAGAAATCCCGGCAGATCTTTCGTCTCTGCTGCATCCTGCTGCCCCGGCCATCTGCCTGTCAGCTGTCTGCAAAACAGGATGTAAATGACACTGCTGAGCCGGTTCATGGCTTCCACAATATCCGGCCGCATACATGTATCTCCGGATTGAAATGCTCTGGCTGCCGCCAGCTCTGTCTCTCTGACAAAGGTCCGCAATTCATTCAGGCCGATACATATCCGACCCATTCTGTATTCCGGCATCGGATGCGGTATCCCGTAAATCTCCTTGATATGATGGGATTCATACCGCAGTCCCGCACTGTCCAGGCCAAGCAGATGAATCTCTGCAAGTTCCCTGTCCAGAACTTCTGCGCTGAGAATCTGACGTACATATGCCAGCACTTCATCCAGTGCGTCTGTCAGACGATGAAGGCCATTCTCAGAAGCAGTCACCTGAAGTGACATGATCTTTGCTTCCAGACTGTCCAGCATACCACGAAAAGCAATCTGCGGATGGGTCTTCGGCACAAGGACATTGCCCTGAAGATGGGTCATATTCTCGGGCTTCTCGCTGAGCACTTCTCCCGTCTCTCCATTCACATACTGCGGTTTGTGATCTGCTCCCTGCGGAACAGCTGCCATAGGCATGGCTTTATACTGTTCATTCGCAGATTCTGCCGCAGCAGCTGGTTTCGACAGATTCTGTCTGCAACTCTCTACAGCAGCGGCAGCTACTGTATCCTGCATCTTGCCATTTGTCACAGCGGCCGCCGCTGCCTTCGCAATCTTCTCAACAGTTGCCGCATCCGGCAGCTGATTCACTGCCTTCACCGCTTCCGGTGCAGAGGAAACTTCGGCTTCCGACTGTCCTTGCGGCGCTGTCTCTTCATATATAAGCGTGATTCCGTGTTCTCTGATAAAATCTCTCGCTGCAGGCGTCAGCATTGTATCCTTTGATATGTGATACTCTTTCTCATGGCTGCGGAACCAATGGGCCCGCAGCGCAATATCTGTTAAAATCTCCATTTATGCTCACCTGCTGTCAGGCAAAAGCCTGTCCTATCTGTCAGAAGTTGTCAGTGTCGGCAGAATGTATTCAATTTCTTCGTGTGGTCTTGGGATAACGTGTACAGACACAAGTTCGCCGACACGGGAAGCTGCTGCTGCACCTGCATCTGTTGCTGCCTTAACAGCACCTACATCGCCTCTTACCATAACAGTTACAAGACCACCGCCAACATGTACCTTACCGATTAAGTTGACATTCGCTGCCTTAACCATTGCATCTGCTGCTTCAATAGAACCTACAAGACCCTTTGTTTCAATCATACCTAATGCTAATAATCTGTCTGCCATAATATTTACCTCCGTAATTCTGCGGGAAAATCCCGAATTTAATTGTTTTTATTATATCATAATTCGCAATTTCATGCCGTTTTAATTTAATGCACCCAGTTTCTGCAGTACTGCCTTTGTAATTCTGGCAATATCGTCTTCCGTAATCTCCGGACTGCCGCAGGCTGCACCGCTGTTTGAACTGCCGCAGGCTGTGCCGACATTGGCATTGCCGCTGAATACGCCATTACTTCCGAATGCAGAATTCTGTCCGCAGCTGCTGCCTGATCCAAATGTTCCCTGCGGTGCTGCGGATGTACCTGTCATCTGCTCCTGCTGTTTTCTCAAATCTTCCAGCTCGCAAAGTCCCCATGCCACACGGCGGATATTGATCAGATTCAGCGGACTGACATTGTCTGATGTGGCACTGCCGCCAACTGAACCGCAGCCCAGTGTCAATGCCGGCTGAAGACCTGTTGTTGCACCGACACCGCCCAGGGCTCCCGGTGTATTCACCAGCAATCTGGACACCGGTTTCTGAAGGGCAAATTCACGGATGACATCTGCATCTTCACTGTGAATGGTCATTGTATGACCGGCACCTTCGTTATTTAAAATCTCAATGGAACGACGGCAGGCCTCTTCCCATCCGTCCTCCACATAAAACGCCAGAATCGGACAAAGTTTTTCTCTGGAATAAGGATTGTCCTTACCCACGGTTCTCTGTCTTGAAACGAGGACTCTTGTTCCCGCAGGAATCCGGATGCCCGCCATATCCGCCAGTGTCTGAGCACTCTTACCGACGATCTTCGGATTCATGGTACCATTGGCTCTGAGGATAAATTTGGACAATTTCTCAGATTCTTCCGGTGTCATAAAGTAACCGCCCTGACGGCTGACTTCATCCACCACCTTCTGCTCAATGCAGCGCTCCGTGATAATACTCTGCTCCGATGCACAGATCGTACCATTATCAAATGTCTTGCTGTCCATAATCCGTTTGACAGCCACAGGAATATTCGCTGACTTTTCAATAAAGGCAGGACCGTTGCCCGGACCAACGCCCAGCGCCGGATTACCCGAACTGTAAGCTGCACGCACCATGGCTTCGCCGCCTGTGGCCAGAATAATACCGATATTTCTGTTTTTCAGAAGTGCATCTGTGGCTTCCATGGTCGGCAGTGTAATGCACTGTACGATGCCATCCGGCGCACCGGCCTTTCTGGCTGCTTCACAGATCACCTTTGCTGTCTCGATAATACAATTCTTTGCATTCGGATGTGGGCTGATGACAATGGCATTGCCCGCTTTGATTGAAATAATCGATTTGTACATTGTTGTGGATGTCGGATTCGTGGATGGGATCAGTGCTGCCACAACCCCCATCGGTACGCCGACTTCCATCAGCCCGTTCTGCCTGTCATCTTTGATAATCCCCACAGTCTTCATGTCCTTGACACTATCCCATGTAATCGCCGAACCAAGCAGATTCTTCAATACTTTGTCCTGCCAGATACCAAATCCCGTCTCTTCCACAGCCATCTTGGCCAGACGTTCTGCCTGAGACGCACAGGCATCGGCAATCGCCTTTGCAATCCCATCCACCTGCTGCTGAGACATCTTTGCCAGCTCCTTCTGAGCCACAACAGCCTTCGCAACAAGCCATCTCACTTCCTGAATCGATTGGAGATCTTTATCAAAATCCACTCTGTTTCACCTTCTTTTTCAAAAATCCTTTTCGTGTCCGGGCTGACACGCTCTATACAGCAGGCAGACCCACACGAATCAACTTTATTTTTTCTAATCTATGCTTTCCAGCGGATGCTCTGCAATCCTGCATACGGTTTCACGAAATGCTTCACACGCCGCCCGGCACGCTGCCTGGTCTCCTGTGAGTAAACCTCCGGCAAAGTTCGTCTCTGTAGGCGGTCCATAAAACAGATTCATTTCAACATCTGCTGCTTTCAATGCCGCATCCAGTCCCGTCACTGCTTCCAGCGGCGGTGCAATCAGATAGGCCATAGC